>JAIOTR010000088.1 GCA_021106665.1 Bacteroidales bacterium | reverse complement strand
TTAAGTTTATCAAAATCCTCAATGGTGGCCATATCACACTTATTAAAACAGGCCGTGCAATTCAGCATTTACTTTTTCTATGATCATGGCAAGATCTTCCGGCTTCTCTTCAACATCTATATTGTCAACTTCAAAAATAAGGAGTTTGCCTAATTTATATTTATCTATCCAGGCTTCATATCTTTCATTAAGACTTTTTAAATAATCAAGCCGGATGGCTTCTTCATAATCCCTTCCCCTTTTCTGTATCTGGTTTACCAAGGTCGGAACCGATGCCCTGAGATAGATGAGCAGATCAGGTGGCTGAATAAAGGAACTCATCAATTCAAACAAAGAAATATAGTTTTCAAAATCGCGGGTTGTCATCAGGTTCATAAAATGAAGGTTGGGCGCAAAAATGTAGGCATCTTCATAAATGGTCCTGTCCTGTATTACTGTTTTACCACTTTCCCTGATTTCAATGATCTGTCTGAAACGACTGTTCAGAAAATATATCTGAAGATTAAACGACCAGCGCTGCATTTCTTCATAAAAACTATTCAGATATGGGTTGGTTTCAACATCTTCAAAGTGTGCTTCCCAATTAAAATGTTTTGACAATAAACGTGTTAAGGTAGTTTTACCTGATCCAATATTTCCAGCGATTGCGATGTGCATATTCAATTAATTTTTATGTCGGATAAAAATAGTACTTTTTTAATGTAAATCAGATGAAAGCCTTGATAAATTAATTAACCATTTCAAGAATTTCATCAACATATTTTCTGTTGTTTGATAATCTTGGGACCTTATATTGACCACCCAGCTTATTTTTTTTCTTAAGCCACAAATAAAATGTCTTGTGGGGTACTTCTATTACAATAGGTGGCCGTAATACCATATTATGATACCTTTTGGCTTCATAATCAGAATTTAACGACTTAAGCGCATTGTCAAATGTTTCAGCAAAGTATTCGATGTTTTCAGGCGATTTTTCAAATTCAATCAACCACTCATGGGCAGCATTTTCACCCGTTTTAAAATAAACCGGCGCTGCAGTAAATTCACTTATAACAGCATTGCATTTATTACTGGCAATGGTTAGGGCTTTTACTGCATTATCAACGATAAGCTCCTCCCCAACTGCATTGATGAAATTTTTTGTCCGTCCGGTAATTTTTATCCTGTATGGATTTAATGATGCAAATTTAACCGTGTCTCCCAAAAGGTACCTCCATAATCCTCCGTTTGTGGAAATAATCAGAGCATAATTACAATCCAATTCCACTTCATCAAGTGTTAAAGCTTTCGGATTATCAGATCCAAGTTTATCCATAGGCAGAAACTCATAGAAAATTCCATAGTCAAGCATCAAAAGCAGATCATCATTATTGATGCTGTCCTGAAGTCCAAAAAAACCTTCTGAAGCGCTGTAGGTTTCCATGTAGTGCATATTCATTGAGGGGATTAATTCCTCAAACTGTTTTCGGTAAGGAGCAAAATTAACACCTCCATGAAAAAATACCTCCAGGTTTGGCCATACCTCCAACAGATTGTTTTTACCTGTGATTTCCAGGATGCGTCTGAGTAAAAGCAATGTCCATGAAGGCACACCCAGAATATTGGTTACATTATGATTGATGGTAGATGTGGCCATCTTCTCTATTTTGCTTTCCCATTCATCCATTAAAGCAACTGACTTCTTGGGTACACGAATGAACTCAGCCCATGATGGCAGATTTTGAACAATTAAGGCAGACAGGTCGCCATCATAATAAATTTCATTATTGATCTCTGTTATGCGGTGACTACCACCCATTGCTAATCCCCGGCCATCAAATAACAAGGTGTCGGGATAATTATTACAATAGATGGATAACATATCTTTTCCAGCTTTGTAATGACACTCTTCCAATGCTTCCTGGCTCACAGGAATAAATTTACTTTTATCAGCCGTGGTACCCGATGATTTTGCAAATAATTTAATTTCAGAATTCCATAAAATATTTTGTTCTCCCTTTCTTAATCTGTTGATGTATGGTTTTAATCCCTCATAATCATTGATCGGAACCCTTGATACATAATCTTTATAATTCTCTATTGACTTATAATCATACTTTTTTCCCCATTCAGTATCCCTTGCACTATTTATCAGCCTTTTCAACAACTCTTCCTGCACTTCATGAGGGTATTTCATAAAGAGCTGGATCTGGTGAAACCGCTTCTTCATCAACCACGACAATACTGAATTTATTAGGGCCATTGATATCTTAATTAATAAGTGCCTTGAGTGTCAAAAGTGCCTGGAGTGCTTTGAGTACTTGAAGTTCTAACTAAACTCATATCTTTATTATTTTTTTTCAAATACTTTAAGTACTCATAACGATAGGCACTCTAAGTACTTCTTAAAGAAATTAATTCTTAAGAGGGTTTTCAAAATTACAATTATTTTAGCTTTGTCGTAAATATAGTTTTAATGATTTGTTTTCCCAATTGCAAAATAAACCTCGGCCTTTCGGTCACTGAAAAACGTCCGGATGGCTTTCATAACGTGGAGACCATCATGTTCCCTTTACCCATGTTTGATGTTCTTGAAATTATCATGTCATCAGAAAATAAAACCTCTTTTACAACAACTGGTCTTAACATCGGGAAGGATTGGGAAAATAATCTCGTTTATAAAGCATATAAATTACTTGAACAAGATTTTGATTTGAATAATGTAAACATTCACCTCCATAAAGTCGTCCCCTCTGGAGCAGGGTTGGGAGGCGGTTCATCTGATGCTGCCTACACCATTAAATTATTAAACGATCTTTTCAATTTGAAACTTTCAATTGATCAAATGCAAAATTATGCTGCAATGCTGGGAAGTGATTGTGCTTTCTTTATAAAAAACAAGCCTGTTTTCGCTTTTGGCAAAGGAGACAGGTTCAAAAACATCGACATTGATTTATCCGGTTATCATTTTGTTGTTGTTAAGCCCAATATTCATATCGCCACACCGGAAGCATATTCCTGGATCACACCAAAAATAAAAAAAACATCATTGAAGGAGATCATTCATCTTCCGGTTGGTAATTGGAAAGATATTCTTATTAATGATTTTGAAAAAAAAGTATTTAAAAGACATCCTGAAATAAAGGAGATCAGAGATGAATTATATGAACACGGAGCTGTTTATGCTTCAATGACTGGAAGTGGGGCAGCGGTTTATGGGATATTTGAAGATCAGGTAAAGATGAAAGGTAAATTTAATAACCACTTTGTCTGGACGAGTTATTAATTAATAACCCGACTATTTCGGGGCTTTAATTACCAAATATATTCCCAACAAAATAAAAATAAAATTAGGCAACCATACTGAAAGCCAAGGTACGAGGTCGCCCCTGGTAGCAAATACTGTTGATACCTGAAGAAACATAATATATGCAAAGGTTATGGCCATTCCAAATCCCAGATGCATACCAATGCCACCCCTCATTTTTCGACTCGATATGGAAACCCCGATCAATGTTAAGACCAGGGTTGCAAATGGGAAGGCAATTCGTTTATGCTTTTCTACTTCATATTCCTTCGATTTCGATGAACCTTTAAGCTTCTCTTTTTCGATGAATGCCAACAACTCTGGAAAATTCATGGTTTTTATGTCATCAAAAACAAGTGTAAATTCACTTGGGTGTATATTAATTGTTGTATCCATTTTTGTTCCTTTTGTAATTACCTCATTTGCCCCATCCAGCTTGCGTATAAAATAATTTCTTACTTCCCATTTTACGGATGTACTGTCCCAAATTATCCTATCGGCACTGAGTTTACTGATTAACCTGTTATTGTTAAAAGTTTCCATTGAGAATTTATAGCCGGTATTGGTCAAATTATTAAAGTTCTCCATGTATACAAATATTCCCGGCTTTATTTGCATATGGATATCTTTTTCGCGATACCGGAAAGGATTTTTATGATAAACTTTTTCAAATGCCATCATCTTTTTATTCGTCCTGGGAATTAAAAAGTTGGCAAGATAAAATGACATTAAACCCAAAAAAATAGCAGATATCAAATAAGGCACGAGAAACCTCCAGAAACTGACCCCTCCACTCAAAATAGCAACAATTTCGCTGTCGGAAGCCATTTTAGAAGTAAAAAATATTACAGCAATAAAGGTGAACAGGTAACTGAAAAGATTTACAAAATATGGGATGAAATTAAGATAATATGAAAATAAAATCTCCTTTAAAGGAGCTTCCTTTTCAATAAAATCATCAATTTTTTCTGAAATATCAAAAACTATAACAATGACTACAAGTAGTGCGATGGCGAAGAAAAATGTGCCTAAAAACTTTTTAATGATATAGATGTCAATCTTTTTCAATACCTGTAATTATTTCACAAATTTATTTAAAGAATCAGAATGGTTGCATAACAAATGATTCAATAGAACGCAGATTACATGGAGTGGGCAGATATTCACGGATGTTATCACTTTTATCTGTGTTAATCCTTTTCATCTGTGTCATCCGTGTTCTATATTCTATTTGCATTAAATTCCACAAAATATTAGTTCTCCAACACTTAAACTATTTTTATAATCTAACTGATAATTGTTTCACCATTATATTTTTCCATTCAACAAATGTGCCTTCAATAATCTTTTCCCTTGCTTGTTTCACCAGCCACATATAAAAAGTCAGGTTATGCAAACTGGCAATCATGGCACCGAGGATTTCCTGTGCGTGGATCAAATGCCTTAAATAGGCCTTTGTATGAAAAGTATCAACAAATGAATTCCCATTTTTATCAATCACTGAAAAGTCATTTTTCCATTTTTCATTCTTGATATTGATGATCCCTTCCTGTGTATACAATAATCCATGACGGGCATTGCGTGTCGGCATCACACAATCGAACATGTCAATTCCCAATGAAATACTCTCCAGAATATTGACAGGTGTTCCCACTCCCATCAAATAGCGGGGCTTATCTTTAGGAAGAATATTACAAACCAGTTCCGTCATTTCATACATCATCTCATGTGGCTCACCAACCGATAAACCACCAATGGCATTGCCATCCGCACCAAATGAAGCAATTTTTTCAGCCGATTCTTTTCTCAAATCTTTATACACGCTTCCCTGTACTATCGGGAATAATGCCTGCTGATGGCCATACAATGGACTTGTATTATTAAAATGGTTAAAACATCTGCCTAACCAATCATGCGTTAAAACCATCGACTTTTTAGCGTAATTATATTCGCAGGGATAAGGTGTGCACTCGTCAAATGCCATGATAATATCTGCACCGATCTTTCTTTGAATATCAATGACTCCTTCAGGAGTAAATTTATGCTTTGATCCATCAATGTGGGAATTAAAAATAACACCGTCCTTTGTTAGTTTCCTTGTATTAGCCAATGAATAAACCTGGTATCCCCCGCTGTCAGTTAAAATGGGTTTATTCCATCCATTGAATTTATGGAGCCCTCCTGCATTTTCTATTACTTCCAATCCGGGCCGTAAATACAAATGATATGTATTTCCAAGAATTATTTGAGCCTGGACATCTTCTTCCAAATCCTTTATATGAATAGCTTTTACAGCTCCTGCCGTACCAACAGGCATAAAAATGGGGGTTTGTATTTTTCCATGATCAGTGGTTAATTCTCCAGCCCGCGCCGATGATTTATCATCTTCTGCTTGTACGGTGAAATTCATAAATGCTCAATATTCTATAAAATAGTAATGAAACTTTCAACGGTGTAAAGATAAATGTATTTCACCTTCTTTAAAAAAATACGCTAAATTCAATACAGTTAGGTCTTTTGGATGTTCAAATTCTTTTGATAAGTTTTTGAATCAATTTAATATTTCTGTGCTTCGTTTGGATATATTTGTACTAAGTAAAGAATATATTTTGCTATTCGATTCAAATATCATTTTTCCGGTTTTGTTATACGTTTATGTAACCACCATTGTTATTCAGTTGATTTATTTCTGGATGATCTTTAGCCGGTTTGCTTTTTATAAGACAAAAAAACCTTCAGGCAATTATCCCCCTGTTTCTGTGGTTATTTGTGCAAAAAACGAATATCATAACTTAAAAAAGAATCTTCCTCTAGTTTTAAATCAGGATTATCCCGATTTTGAAGTTGTTGTTGTAAATGATGCTTCGGATGATGAAACCGTATTTTTATTGGAGGATTTTGAGCGGGAGTACGAAAGCATAAAAGTTGTAAATATAACCCAGGACCTCAATTTTTTCCCGGGTAAAAAATTCGCACTCTCACTTGGGATAAAATCGGCGAGAAACGAACATCTTTTGCTCACTGATGCTGATTGTATTCCTGCCGGTTCATCCTGGATAAAAAAGATGGCTGGAAACTTCGATTCAAAAAATGAAGTTGTCCTTGGGTATGGCAAGTATAACAAGGAAAAAGGATTTTTAAACAGCATCATCCGTTACGAAACAGTGATGACCGCGGTCCAGTATTTTTCGTATGCGCTCATAGGAATAACATACATGGGGGTCGGCAGGAACCTCGCCTATAAAAAATCCCTTTTTATGAAGCACAAAGGTTTTATCTCCCATTATAATATCGATTCGGGAGATGATGATCTCTTCATCAATAAAGCCGCCAAAAAAGGCAATACACAAATTGAAATCGATCCTGATAGTTTTACTATGTCTGATGCCAAAAAAACATTCAGGGAATGGTGGACACAAAAACGGAGGCATTTATCAGCCGGCAGGTATTATAAATTCAAGCATAAATTTTTACTTGGTCTTTACTCATTCAGTCTCATATTGGTACTAACGCTGCTGGTTATACTTTTATCATTTCAGCAATATATTATCATCGTTTTAGTATTATTTGGAATCAGGTTATTGAGTAAATTGGTTATTTTTAAAAAATCAGCCGACAGGTTAAACGAAAAGAAATTATTATTATTTTCGCCGCTGATTGAGTTGTTTTTATTGGGTATTTTTCCCATTATGGCACTTATGAACCTGGTTTTTAAGCGAAATAAATGGAAGTAGCACATTTAACAGAAAAAGCATTACGTGATTACCATCTGGTTCAGCTTGCTATTGATGATGGTGACCAGAAAGCTTATGCTGAATTAATGAAGAACTACCGGGATTCATTGTATTTTATGCTGCTCAAGATGACCAACAATCCTCATGATGCCGAGGATTTAACCATTGAAGCATTTGGGAAGGCATTTAAAAAACTACACCAGTACACCCCCGATTATGCCTTCAGCACATGGCTGTTTAAGATCGCTTCCAATAATTGTATCGACTTTATCCGCAAAAAGAAAAAATACACCTTCTCCATCGACCAGAACTTTGATGATGAACAAGGAACGGAACTGGCTAATAAAATACCTTCACAAACCCTTGACCCGGAAGAGGA
>JAIOTR010000538.1 GCA_021106665.1 Bacteroidales bacterium | reverse complement strand
CTGGTTGATAAAGTGCCATAGCTTTAATTTTTTAAGGTTAAACAATAGTTTATTTATGTAAAAATAAACATCTAAGATACAATAATTTTAAATATCCAAATATTTATTATATTCGTTTTCAATGCTTAATACACATTGATTTTATCAATCAGTGTACTATTTGCAATTTATATTAATTCAATAATTCAATATCCGAATTTTCAGAAGCATTGATCTTTACACCCTTTACCCAATCGGGCATAGCCTTTACTCTGAATACTACATCTACTTCCAATTCCACATTGGCCATCTCTTCACCTGTTTCGTCCAATATAAAATCGAGTTCATAAATACCATCTTCTGGAATAGTATCATATTCCCTTGCAACAAGAACAGGAGCAATCAGCCTTTTTAGTTGTGCCACTCCTTTAGCCTTGATCGCCATTAAATCAGGCTCCTTGTCTTCTTTTACTATCCGAATATCCTTAACAAACCTTACTTTATTCATCATGAAGCAATATTATCTCATATTTACTATAGTACCATAGCAGAATTCTACCAGAAAAAAAAATAGCAGAATTCAGCTATAGCAAATCAGTTATTGGTTATTTGTTAAATGTTGGTTGGAAATACCTAATTTTGCTTTATTCGAGTTTATGATTTCAAAAAACCAGATACAGCATATTAAGTCCTTGTCAATAAACAAATTTCGCAAGATTCATAACAAGTTTATTGTTGAGGGCCCCAAAATCATTGATGAACTGATAAATAGTCCCTTCAATGTTAAAGGAATATTTGCTCAGGCAGAATGGATTAATATTAATGGGTCTGCTTTAACAAATGATACCTCAATTACTGAAGTGTCAGAAAAGGAATTAAACAGAATAAGCAATTTAAAAAACCCCAATCAGGTATTGGCTGTAGTTGACATGGCTGAGAATATTCAACCTGACTCTAACACTTTTAACGATTTGGTATTAATACTGGATGATATCAGCGATCCGGGTAATATGGGAACCATTATCCGTACAGCTGACTGGTTTGGAATAAAGCAGATTATTTGTTCTGATTCATGTGTTGACATTTACAATTCGAAAGTTGTTCAGGCCACAATGGGATCATTATTCCGGGTAAGTGTTTATTACACAAATCTGAAAAATTACCTTGAAAAATTACCTCCAGGACAAAATATTTATGGAACCCTGTTAGATGGAGAAAATATTTACCAGGCCAGTCTGACTAATAAGGGTTTTATTTTAATCGGAAATGAATCCAGGGGGATTTCAAAAGATCTGATTACTTTTATTACCCATAAACTTACCATTCCTAATTATTCATATAAACCCTTGGATACAGCAGAATCACTAAATGCCTCTGTTGCCACAGCCATTGTTTGTGCTGAATTTAGAAGACAGTCTAATTAATGATTTTCTAGCGATAATTTTGCTCATTATGCAAACATAATGTTTAATTTTGCGTTTTTAATTGTAACATTTCATTACATTGATGACTGTCTTGATTTTATCCATAGTATTAGTAGGTATTGCAATTGCCGGAATTGCAATAAAAATGTTTATCCAAAAAGATGGACAGTTTTCAAAAACCTGTAGCACAGTTGATACAACTACCGGAAAAAAAATTGGATGTACTTGTGGCGCAGATGGTGATGAAACACAATGTGATAATTACGAGAAACACCATGGTGTATTAAAAGATTCCTGATACGTATTTCCTAATCAATCTCTTCTACCAGTATTTGTTGAAATCCATTCGTATAATAGGTTTGCAGTTCCTTGTTTTGATCGGAGTAAATGAAGTATGCTTCCAAACCTTTAATTTTGTGCAGTAATTCTTTTGAATTTTCCAGCCCGGATACCATAAAAGCAGTTGCCCATGCATCGGCTGTAGCACAATCATCAGCTAAAACAGAAACACTTAATAATGAGTGCTGAACAGGGTATCCTGTTTTCGGATCAATGGTATGGGAATAGCGGATTCCATCTTCTTCATAAAATTTGCGGTAATTGCCAGAAGTTGCCATAGCCTTATTCTCAAGGTTGACAATGGCTTTTAACCCTTCGCCATATTCAGCATTATCAGAAGGCCTTTCAATACCAACTTTCCAACTTTCACCCTTTGGTTTTCTTCCTATTGCAAGCACTTCCCCACCAATATCAACAAGATAGTTTTTAATGCCTTTTTTTTCCAGAAACTTACCTAATAAATCAACCGAATATCCTTGTGCAATAGCATTTAAATCAAATTGAATACGCGGATCTGATTTTATTATATTGTTATTTTCAAGTTTTACTTTATCAAACCCGACAAATGGTAAAAGGCTGTCAATTATAAATTGATCAACCTTTAGTCTATCGGTAAATCCGAATCCCCATGCATTTACAAGTGGTCCTACTGTTGGATCAAAAGCTCCATCTGAATTTTCATAAACAAATTTCGATTTATTGAACAGATCGATAAAAAGTTTATTTGGTTTTGTGTCTGGATCATCCCGGTTAATTTTTGAAATAATGGAATTTTCCACCCACATGGAAGCAGTTTGATCAAAATCTTTTAATAAGCTTTCAATTTCATTTTGCAGGTCTCTTCCCTGTGAATCATAATAGGTAACCACATAATAAGTTCCTTGAATTGGACCGGAGATTTTAACCGGTTTCAATTCGCGTGGTTGACTGCATGAAATTAAAAACGAAAGTAATACAAGGGTATAGACAACGTTTCTGTTCATCCAAACAGGATTATATATCAAAACCTAAATCCCATTGAAAACGTTAAATATCCTGTTGATCTTAATCCGTCGTCATCATTATCAGATTTTTCCAATTCATAATACCTGACTCCCAATCCAAGAACTACTGCCAACCTGAAATTGTGAATGGGATTGAATGATACTCCATTGTTGATCAAAAACCTGCCATAAACAAAATCTTCCGTCTTATCATAACTTTGATAATAATACTCATCATAATAGTAATAATGGTCTTTTCCAATGCCCAAATGAATTTCAGGCCCGATAAAATAAGAAACCATCCTCTGACCTAACAAATAAACATTTAATCCGAAACCTGAATATAATAAATTTGAGTATTGCCTGGGTCCATTATTATAATCCGTGTTATTAAACCCGATGGCCACCGGAATTTTTAATCCAAATTTTCCATTTTTTAATATATGCTCATATGAAAAAGAAAAATCCCTGTATATAAGATCGAAAATATGATAATTGACAATGTTTCTTCCATAACCCTCTTTATGTTTTTTCTTTGAAATCTGCTCCTGTTCCCCATTCTGAAAAATTATTTTGTATACACTATTTCTATTTGTAGTATAGACTGGTCCATCCGGATTTGAAAAATTTTTGTACCGTATTTCCAAATCGCTGATTTCTTTAATGATAACAGCAGTTTTCTGATTTGAATTAAAAATGATCGTGTCTTGCGCATTTAACTGGGTTGCAGCGTAACTTATAAGCAAAACTGCAATAATGGCGATTCTTTTTTGCATTTGTGTTAAGTATTAAGATTAATAATAAAAAAGTAAAAATAAAAAAGATCTTGTTAGTTAACAAGATCTTTAACGTTTTTTTTAATATGAAAATTATCCTCCAAAATCGTCAAATGCGATCATTTCCTCCGGCACACCCAGATCGTCCAGCATTTTCTGCACGGCATCATTCATCATTGGCGGACCACAGAGGTAATATTCAATTTCTTCCGGCTCAGGATGATTTTTAAGGTAATTGTCGTATATCACCTGGTGAATAAATCCGGTGTACCCTTTCCAGTTGTCTTCGGGTAAGGGTTCTGATAATCCAATATGAAAATCAAAATTGGGATTATCTTTATCAATCTTTTCAAACTGATCCATATAAAATAATTCGCGTAAGGATCGTCCGCCATACCAAAATGTAGACT
>JAIOTR010000220.1 GCA_021106665.1 Bacteroidales bacterium | reverse complement strand
CGCTGATAAAAATTCCAAGGGCAAGGAAAAAGCCTGAACGAAACCCTCTTTGAATGCTGGTTTGAATCAATGAAAAAAATGCCGGCCCTAATAATACAGCAAATGTTAATCCAACCAAAATGCCTTGTAATAACGGACTCATGATATGTATTGCTTAACTTAGATTAATAACCTGTGAATACATTCGAAGGTATTCCTGCCATTCGGTGTGCAATTGTTTCTTGAGTACCCTTGGAAATTTATTTGCACCACCTTCCTTGCCTTTTTTCTTCATCCAGTCTGAGAATACTTTTGTAGGAAGCACTTCCACAAATACTTCACGTATGGCTTCAATGCGTTCTACCCGGTAATCATCATTCAATACTTTTAAATATCCATCAAGCTTAGACTTTGCAACTTGCGGGTCCAAAGAATCATCACAGCCCAAATACCACTGATGTGCAAATAATGAGTCATACTCAATACCAGCAACTGTAAACTCTCGAATTTCGACATTCATTTCATTTTCCAGCATTTCTACTGCTCTCGACATGTTATCAATAGAAAGATGCTCGCCACAAATGCTTAAGAAATGTTTGGTCCGGCCTGTAATGGTAATCTCGCTATTAGTTTTTGATTTGAACTTAACCACATCCCCGATCAAATATCTCCAGGCTCCAGAACAGGTTGACATTAATAAGGCGTATTCTACATTTTCTTCTACTTCATTTATTGTCAATGACAATGGCTTACTACGCAAGTTTCCTTCATCATCAAAGTTTTCGGTGTTAAATGGGATGAACTCAAAAAAGATGCAATTATCCAAAATCAATTGCATTCCGGTTACATCAAATCCATTTTGATAGGCGATGTATCCTTCAGAAGCCAGGTATGATTCCTGGAAATAAACTTTTTTATCAAATAATTTTTCAAAACTTTTTGCATAAGGGCCAAATGATACGCCACTATGAACATATACCCTCAAATTAGGCCAGATATCGTGAATAGTTTTAACATTGTGGTATTCAATGATCTTTTCGAGAATAATCTGAATCCAGGCCGGAACACCAACAATAACACCAATATCCCAACCTTTAGCCTTCTTTATGATTTCATCCAGTTTGGTCGACCAATCACGCTCTTTGGAAATACGAACACCAGGTTTATAAAAATGCTGAAACCAAAATGGAAGATTTCCAGCTGATATTCCTGAAAGATCTCCTTCATAATAAGTACCATTGTATTGAAGATGTGTACTTCCTCCAATCATCAGGATGCCTTTTTCGTAAAATTCAATGGGAAAATCCTGTGTAACAGTACTTACCAGTTGCCGGATACTAGCGCGCCTGATTGCCTTGATCATGTCCCCTGTAACTGGAATCTGTTTACTTGATGCTTCAGATGTTCCTGAAGTCAGTGCAAAATATTTTACAATCCCTGGCCAGCTTACAAATGCTTCCCCGTTTAATGCACGGAACCACCACTTTCTGAACATGGAATTATAATCATAAATCGGAACCCTTTCCTGGAAGGCTTTTACAGTATTTTTTTGTTTTAGTAGGTCTGCATAATCATAATGCTCACCAAAAGCAGTAAACTGTGCTTTGCGAATCAGTTTCTTTAAAACCTTTTGTTGGGTTTCATACGGATCAGTTTGCTTCCTTTTCTTTTGATCAATGGGAATTTTTCTGAGTTCGTAAGCTGTCTTTATGATTGAACCTAATATGGGCATCCCGAATGAATATGTATATACAGCCGCAAAAATATAAAATTAATATTTACTATTTTTAGAATAACTTTACCGGAATGAAAATGATTATTAAACTTGCCATAGTATGTATTATTTGCCTTGCGGGAATATTGCTTATTTATATATTGGGGGTATTTTTATATGCTTTACTTTCTGAATTTAAACCTCCTCAAGTTGAAGAAATTATAGTTGAACATACAGGTAAAAAGATCATTCACTTTGATCAAGAATTACATTTTTTAACCTGGAATATCGGGTATGGAGGGTTAGGCAAAGAAATGGATTTTTTTTATGAGGGAGGAAGTATGGTCAGGCCAGTCGAATCCTTATCGAAAAATTATCTTCAAGGCATTTCCGATATGCTTATAAAGCAAGACTCCATTGATATTATATTATTACAAGAGATTGATTTTGACTCTAAAAGAAGCTATTTTGTTGATCAATCACAATTGATTTCAACCGTATTACCTGATTACAATGAAACATCAGGAGTTAACTATTTTTCAAAGTATGTTCCTGTACCCTTTTTAAATCCAATGGGTAAAGTAAAATCAGGATTAGTTACCTATTCAAAATATGAGCCTTATGAAGCAATCAGAATGGCAACACCTGGAAAGTATTCATTACCAAAGCGGTTATTTATGTTAAGGCGCTGCTTTTTAATTACCCGGTATCATGTTGATAATAGCAAAGAGCTCATTTTGATCAACCTTCATAATTCAGCTTTTGAAGATGCGGATGAAATGAGAAAAGAAGAATTAAATCTTTTAAAACAACTCATTATTAATGAATATGAAAAAGGCAATTACGTTATTGCCGGAGGTGACTGGAATCAAAATCCACCGGACATGGAGCTAAGAACCATAAAAAAAAAATACAACACAAGAAGTGTGTGGCCGGTTGAAAAAGACTTTTTACCTAAAGACTGGATCTGGGCTTTTGATGCATCAATACCGACCAACCGGGATGTACATGAACCTTTTAATCTCAAATCTACAACATGTACCGTACTTGATTATTTTGTAACTTCACCCAATATACAAGTAATCAGCACAAAAGCAGTTGATCTGGGATTTGAATTTTCTGATCACCAGCCGGTAATTATTCAATTAAAATTAATTCCTTAGCATTATGGGATATATGGGTTTTGGAATGAGGCCGGAATTATTTAAAAGAAAACCCAAAAGGTTTTTAGGAAAGCGTACCGGATTATTTGGCAGGCAATTAAAGGATGAATTAATAGAGTTTTATCATCATGATCAGGCCAGTGAAACTATAAGTAAGGACTCTACTCCTATTTCAGAAAAAAGAAAAAATTTGTTTTATAAAGGAGGCACCGACATGGTAGTTGAAATCATTGTTTTGGGACTAGTAATAGTCATCATCTTATTCTTTTTATTCACTTTAATGACTTTATCTCACTAACATCATTTTTCTTTTCAAATTTATCCCTTTGCCTGCAAGTGCAAAATAATAAACTCCTGATGACAGATTAATATTTGAGATTTCAAAATGTTCAACATATTTACCCGGATTTCTGAATTCATCATTTATAAGTGTGACCACTTCTTTTCCATACATATCAAATACCTTCAGTGATACATTTCCGGGTTGCTTAAGTTTAAAAGAAATATAAGTGCTTTGCATAAAAGGATTTGGATAGTTGGGTTCCAACGTAGCCATAGGGATAATTTCTTGTTCTGAAATATCGGTTGAAATAAGAGCATCTACGTCAATAAGGGCAGTCCATACACTTAAATTACCCTCTTGTAAACGGGTCCATATTGGCCGGACGACATTGT
>JAIOTR010000140.1 GCA_021106665.1 Bacteroidales bacterium | reverse complement strand
CGGACCGCATAAGCGGCCAACAGTTTTCGAGACTGCCCCGTTCGACCACTCCGGCAACTCTCCAATACCGCAAAATTAAACATTAATTTTTCAGCTTCTCATCAAAATACAAGCTGATCTTCTCATAGAGATGCATCCGGTCCTTTCCCCTGATATTATGCTTGTGGCCGGGATATACGAAATAATCAACCTGTTTTCCTTCGTCTACACATTTCTTCAGGAATGTCAGGCTGTTTTGCCAGACTACAGTTGGGTCCTTTGTTCCATTTATGATCAATAACTTATCTTCTAATTGGTAATTTTCATTCAGAAGGGAAGATTTTTTATAACCTTCAGGATTGGTTTTAGGTGTATCCATATAGCGTTCGCCGTACATCACTTCGTAGTATTTCCAATCTATGACAGGGCCACCGGCACAACCAACCTTAAACACGCCAGGATTTTTCAGCATTAAAGAAATTGTCAAAAAACCTCCATAACTCCAGCCATCTACACCCATTCTTTCAGGATCGACAAAATCGAGTGATAGTAAATGTTCAACACCTTTCATCTGGTCGGCAACTTCGAGGGTCCCGACGTTTCTAAAAATAGCTTGTTCAAATTCCAATCCCCGGTTGGCCGTTCCCCTGTTATCCATAGTAAATACAACATAACCTTGCTGTGCCATATAGTTCTGGAAAATACCCGCTGCTCCTAACCATGAGTCTTTCACAAGTTGTGAGTGAGGCCCGCCATAAACATAAAAGAATACCGGGTACTTTTTACCTTCTTCAAAATCAGCCGGTTTAATCATTCGGCAATACAAATTTTGCCCATCATCAGATTTTACTGTGAATATCGACATCTCACCCAAATTATAGTCTTTCAACGGATCGGAATTCTTTTGCAATGTTTGTAATGTTGCACCTTCTGAATTTATAAGCTTATATTCCCTGGCAATATCGGTACTGCTGTATTCGTCAAGGATATAATCACCTGAATAGCTAACAACAGAATGTTTGTTATTCCCTCTCCCGAAAAATGCACTGTGTGTACCATGATCGGGACTGATACGGGTTATTTTTTCAGACCTAAGACCAACAGAATAGATGTTTTTCTCTATCGGGCTTTCTTTTGTTCCCCTGAAGAATATTGTTTTTTCTTTGTCATCAGTACCTATAAAATTTGTAACCACCCATTCTCCTTTGGTCAATTGTTTAATCAACCGGCCACTCGTCTGATATAAATACAAATGCTGGAAACCATCTCTTTCACTCATCCAGACAAACTGACCTGGCTTTGTAGGCAGAAAATACATCGGGTGTTCCGGTTCAACATATTTTTCATTTTGCTCTTCAAATAAAGTGTATACAAAATCACCCGTTAAAACATTGTATTTATTTAATTTAAGATGGTTTTGGTCGCGGTTAAGGATTCCGATATAAATATATTTTTCTGTCGGATCCCAGGTTACAGAGGTGAGGTATTGATCATTCGGCTCACCTGACTTCACAAAAATAACATTACGTGTCTTTATATTATATATGCCAAGCGTAACCTCCTCACTGGTCATACCGGACATGGGATATTTGATATTTTCCACTTCAGCTATTCGTTTTTCAATATCCACCAATGGATAATCCTTTACCATGGTTTGGTCTTTCCTGTAAAATGCGAGGTAGTTTCCGTTGGGAGACCAGAATGTACCTTTATATATTCCGAATTCATTTCTGTGAACAGTCTGGCCATTAACGATCCCTGGGTTGTTATCATTTGTGACCTGAATTTGTTCAGTCTTGTGAGCTACATACAGGTTGTTATCCAGGGTATAAGCAATGGCATTTGATTCATCAAAAATATCTATATTCTTGCCTTTTTCATAATGGTAGTTTAAAAAGGACAGGTTTTTCGAAATAATATCAAACAGCAATAGTTTATTTTCGAATATAAACCTGAAATTAAAATCATCCACAAAAGAAATCTGGGGAAAACTTTTAACTGAGTCCAGTTCCATATCCTCCAATCCTGCATTAATATCATCAAGGGTGACCAATGTATCCCATTCTTCTGTCAGTGGATTTCCTGTAATAAGCATATTATCTGCAATGAAGGAATAACGGTCGCTATTTCCCATCCACTGTAATTGGTTCATTTTTTTTGGTAGAACAACAGGATTCAGGTAAGCTGCATCTTCAAGGGTTAATATTTTATCCTGGGAAAATATCAGGCTCGAAAAGAGTAGGAAGACTAATGTAAAATTGAAATATAAATATCTGTTCATAACAAATTCATTTGTATCGTAATATGCAAAATAATAGAAATTTTACATAATCTATAGGTTAAAATGGAAAAAACTTAATATTCCGATTAAGTTGGGAAAATCTGAAGGCTAAAAAGAAAATACAATTTCAGCAATCTTTTCAAGAAGGGAATTTTCGGTTTCAATGGCATTTCCAACAACGATTACATCAGCGCCGGCTTTAAATCGCTCTGCAGCTGTATGAGGGTCTCTGATGCCTCCTCCAACAACCAAAGGAACCGATATGTTTTCTTTTACCTTTTCTATCATGCTTAATGGGATCGGATTCATGGCTCCACTGCCACCGTCCATATAAATAAGTTTCAATCCTAGCATCTCACCGGCCATGGCTGTTGAAACCGCAATATCATCCTTGTCATTCGGAATAGGAAGGGAACTGCTCATATAAGAAGCAGTAGTGGGTTTACCACTGTCAACCAGGATATAACCTGTGGGTAGAATTTCAAGCCGGCTTCTTTTTAAGTATGGAGCTGCAATTACATGCTTGCCAATCAATAATTCAGGATTTCTGCCTGAAATTAAAGATAATAATAAAATAGCATCGGCATTTTCATTTATCTGCATGATATCGCCCGGGAAAATAATAACCGGTATCTCACAATTGTCCTTTATGATCTTAATCGTAGTATCGAGATTATCTTCAGAAAGCAAGCTTCCTCCAACCAAAAAATACGACACCATTGATTTTCTTGCCAATCCTGTAAGGTCAATGAGTTGTTTGCCATTGTACTTGTCAGGATCCACCAAAACTGCAAATTGCTTTTTGTTTTCGCTTAAGGAAGAATAAATGTTCATAAAGACAATTGATTCAAATGCGATGCAAATTTAGAGACAGTTTAAATATCTCTTAGAAATCGTTGTAAAAATATAAAAAATTCTAAGTCTGGCAATAAAGGTTATAAAGATAAAACATTTTCCTTTAAAACCTTTTCCACTATCTATGTTTAAATCATTCCTGAGATCCCAAAAACCTTTCAGCTTCAATAGCTGCCATACACCCTGTTCCAGCTGCTGTAACCGCTTGTCTGAAAACGTGGTCCTGTACATCTCCTGCTGCAAAAACACCTTCTACATTAGTGGCTGTTGAATCAGGTTTCGTAATGAGATAACCCACATCATTCATTTCCAATTGCTCCTTGAACATCTCTGTATTGGGTTTATGGCCGATTGCGACAAAAAATCCATCAATATCCAGCGTTTTTTCTTCTCCTGTTTTAACATTGGTTACAATTACACCCGTAACTTTTTTCGCAAAACCTTCTGTTTCTCCAATAATCTCTTTCGGTACATGATCCCATACCAATTCCAGGTTTGGAGTATTCATTACCCTATTCTGCATGGCTTTGGAAGCACGCAGTTCATCCCTTCGGTGAACCAGGTATACCTTATTACAAAGTTTAGCGAGATAAGTGGCCTCTTCGGCAGCTGTATCTCCACCTCCGACAACGGCAACATCTTTTTCTTTATAAAAAAACCCATCGCATGTTGCGCAGGCAGATACACCATAACCATTGTATTCTGATTCAGACGGCATACCAAGCCACCTGGCAGTTGCACCGGTGGCAATAATTACAGTATCGGCAATAATGGTTTTACCGTCATCGGCTTTTGCAGTAAAAGGGCGTTTGGAAAGATCTATTTCCGTGATCATTCCCCATCTTACATCCGTTTCAAAACGTTCGGCCTGCTTTTTAAAATCCTCCATCATTTCCGGACCTTGTGCTCCATCCGGATATCCCGGAAAGTTGTCAATTTCGGTTGTGGTAGTCAATTGACCACCTGGTTGTAATCCCTGGTACATCATAGGTTTAAGATCAGCGCGGGCTGCATAGATAGCAGCTGTGTATCCAGCAGGACCTGATCCGATAATAAGGCATTGGGTTTTTTCAACGTTTTCGCTCATTGTTTACTATTTTAAAATTTCCTGATAAAAAGTTTTCAAATTTAATAAAGTTTGACCGACCTGATCGAAAAATATGCCAGAGATTAATATACAATGTAAATGCTCACTAAT
>JAIOTR010000361.1 GCA_021106665.1 Bacteroidales bacterium | reverse complement strand
TTAGAAAGGTGTATGGCATCGAAATAATCTCCACCTGACCGCGCAACTACCAATTTTACAAAATCGTTCAATGGTTCATCAAACCACAATACATCTAAATTATCTTCAGGAACACATAATAATAGCGAAATATTATTATCCGAACAAACACGTGCAAAGGAACGTGCTGTATTGCCGGCAGAGGCCACAACAAGAACCTTTTTCTGATTTGGATCTAAGCGGGCACAAACCGAATATGCTTCAGTTTCTTTAAATGAACAGGTTTTCATCAGAGCCTCTTTTTCCGGCCAATAACCACTAAAAGTGATGTACAGGTTTTTTAATCCAAGTTCTTTTGCCATACCTGCACTTAGATATGTTATTGAAGCCGAAGATCCTTCCAACATACGATGAACCGGAAGCCAGTCAGCAAATTTGTAAATACCATATTCATTATCCTTTACATTTAGTTGGGTGTTTTTATAAATTGCCCTGATCAACCCGGGATTAACTTCATCAGGAGCTTCAAGCATCCAGCCTGCGTCATTAAAAATTTTACCTGAAGAAATGGATTGTAGTCTGTATTCGGTTTTGTTTAATTTTTTTGCCATCATTGTATCTTTCAAAATCAACAGCCGGCAAAATTATAAAAATATTGGTGCTTGAATAAAATTACTTCATAAAAGGTGATTTATTCAGGGGCAGGAACTAAATTTTCAACAGTAAATTCATCATCAGAAAGATCCTGATCAAAAATAATATTTGTAAAAACTATTTTTGTGCTATGTTCTTTCTTTAAATTGGTCATAGTTACTTCTCCGGCGTTCCAATAGTTACCTGTTTTTTGATATTTATATGTTGCCTCTTTGATCTTTTGATTTCCTTTGTTGAAATACTCCATCGTCAAAGGATAGTAATTTACTTTATCAATATTTAATATGATTTTTGAGTATTTTGACTTTTCAGATTTAGGAATTAATTCGAGTTCATAAGTATCTTCGTTTGTATTAAGCAACGTTGGTGTATAGCGTTCAGAATAGGATTTCGATTCCATATCTTCGTATGAAAAATCAGTTCCTGTAAAAGCCTGGCTTTTGGCTAAAAGAGATATTTTTTTTGGTTTTTTAAAAGCCGGCATGTACAACCACATAATATTATCAGGTAGAGATAGTGTTGCAATTCCTGCCTGTGATTCGGGCTGCGTATACCGGTACAATCTTTTGTCCCTACCTTTTTGTTTCATTTCGGCCTCCCGAACTTTTTCCTTCCCCGATTTATTGGTCAATATAATTTTAACTGTACCTTGTTTATCCTTAGGAGCCAGCATTAGATTATCCATTTCCTGAAGAAGCGTAACCGCATCCTGCGCATTTAAAGTGAAATTTTCTGTAAAAAAGATTACAGAAATTATCAAGATTGATAACTTTAAGATTTTCATATTACAACATTAAAAACTTTTATGAACGAATTAATTTTTTCCTGTTTACCAAAATCAGGATTACGGGCAATAAGGTTAAGGCGCCCAGGCTTGATCCTACCATACTTAACGCAATTAACAAGCCAAAATACTGTAAAGGAACCATCTCTGAAAACAACAGTACAAGAAATCCTCCTGAAACTGAAAAGACATTGATCACAATTGCCCTGCCGCTGATCATAATTGTATCTTCGATTGCCTTGTTAAGATCACCGGTTATTTTAAAAGAGTGATTAAAATAGGAGATCACATGAATAGAGTAATCAATTCCAATACCAAGTGCAACACTTGCTACCAGCACAGTAGCTATGTTCAGCGAAATACCGGCATAGCCCATTACCCCAAAAAGAATAACGATAGCCACAATAATCGGTAATGTTGCATAAATCCCTTTCGGTAAGGAGCGCATGATTAAACCAACTAATATGATGACGAAAAAAATGGCGATTGATAAGCTTCCCATCTGACTTTTAAGTAAACTTTTATCCATCGTGACATCAACAAAAGGCATACCTGTTATTTGAATATTACAATCTTCCGATGAATGATTCTGGATAAATGCATTCATATAATTAGCAAATACTTTTTTTGCTTTATTGTCGGGTGATACAAATTTAGAAAGTATGATGCCCTCATCAAGTTCATCTGTAACAAACCTTGGCATGATATCATTGCCGTCCAGCAAAAACCACAATTGCTCTATTTTATCCCTTTCATCAGGAATCTTATACCCCTCTCCCATTACATTATTTATCTCTGCAATAAGATCTGCTACTGATTGGGTTGAAACAACATCTGGGCTTTTTTCCATGTACTTCTCTGTTTCAATCATAAGTTTTAACACCTCGGGGCTTTGCATGTCTCCCCTAAAAAGTACATAAATAGGTTTTGAACCTCCAAATTTATTTATCATGATGTTTTCAGCTGCGCGTGTGGGGTTGTCTTTTTTAAAGTATTCCTGGATATCCACACTGCGTTCAATAAGGAAAATGCCTCCAATGCTTATTAGAATCAAAATACTCCAGGTTGTTAAAATATATTTGGGATGCTTATGCAATAAGTTCGTTAGGGGAATCAAAAGATAATTTGATAAGGCAGAATTTTCTTTCTTCTTATTTTTAGCTACATTCTTTACTTTCTTCAACGATAATGAAGAAATAATTGCCGGCACAAAAAACAGGGATAATAAACATGTAAAAAATGTTCCCAGAGCAGTAAAGATTCCAAAATCCTTGATAATGGTAAGATACGCTCCAAAAATAAAAGAGATGAATCCTATTATCGTAGTTAAAGCTGCTAAAAATACAGGAATGATGATGTATGTTAATGCAAGGAAAATGGCTCTTTTTCCATCTGTTTCCCTGTAGTAGTTTATTTTGTTCAGAACATGAATGGAATATGCACTACCAACCGCCAATAGAATGATCGGGATGTTGTTGGAGATCATTGACATTTCATAACCGAAGAGAACCATAGTACCCAATGTCCAGGTAATGGCTATTGCTGCCGTAAGCAATGGAAGAATAACTCCTCTCTTTGAATTAAAGCTGAGGTAAAGGACAACCGCGATTAATATAAATGCTACCGGAATCAGCCTTAATAAATCTGAATACATCAATTCTGAAATGTATGTAACCAGCATGGGAGATCCAATATAGTATAGCTTTTCCGGTAGATTAAGAGATTCTGCTTTTTCCCTGATTGAATTTGCTACACTCTTTATATCCGCTTCATCCTGAATAGTGAAAATAATCAGGGTTGCTGTTCCATCTTCAGAAACAATAGAGCCTTTATACAAGTCTTTTGAGAAAACCCTTTGTTTCAGCTTTTCCAACTCCTCAGGTGTGTCAGGCAGATCCCACTCATCAACAAGCTTTCCAATTTCAATTCCATAATCATCACCCTTAATGTCAATAATATCAGTCAGACTGGAAACGGAAGAAATCCCATCCGTCATTCTCAGGGTATCAGTAAGTTGCTGAACATGTTCCAGTACTTCCGTTTTGAAAATATTATCTGTTTCCAGAATGATCATACCCATGTCGTTTCCACCAAACTTGCTTCCAATCTCTTTAAAAAGAGCAGCGTCGGGATCATCATCAGGCAGGGCGCTAATTACATCGGAATTGATTCTAAGGTCCTTGATCTGATATCCTAAAAAAGCAGTTAATAAAATAACTGTTACTATGGTTACCCACCTGTATTTAAATATGGATTGGGCTAATTTGTCCATTCATTTAAAATTTTAGGCAAAATAAAGTCTTTTTTTACTTTAAACAATTAAAACACCTAAAAAATCTAAGTTCTTTTCATGATAAACATTAAATTGAATATTTTTGACATCTGTATGGATGCAATCGCTGTATTGGTTTTGGAAGCGATAAAACAGAGGTAATAATGGACAGGGAACTTCTCATGAAACTTGTAACTGATAAAATGCCCTACGGTAAATTCAAGGGTCGTATTTTATGTGATTTACCTGAACCCTACCTGGTGTGGTACCATTCAAAAGGATTTCCACCCGGGAAATTAGGTATGCTGCTTAATACGCTTTATGAAATTAAATTGAATGGGCTGGAATATTTACTGAAACCTCTGCGAAAATAATTCAGGATTAAAAAAGAAAATAATACCGATTATTATTTCCCAGGTTCCATTGTAGCCATAATGACCGTTTCTATCCTGACCATTTTGTACCAGATGATCAAAGTGAGCCGGGCCAATCCGGTTGATTATATTAAGTATGAGTAGACTAGAGACATTCAATATGCAATAAAAAAAGCCCGATGAAAAACACCAGGCTTAAATTTAATAGAAAAACGTTATATTATTTTATCACACCTAATTCTTTACCAACTTTGGTAAATGCAACAATGGCTTTATCCAAATGTTCTTTTTCATGACCGGCTGAAAGCTGTACACGAATACGGGCCTGATCTTTTGGAACTACCGGATAGTAGAATCCAATTACATAAATACCTTCTTCCAGTAATTTAGCTGCCATATCCTGAGATAGTTTAGCGTCATAAAGCATTACAGCACAGATAGCTGATTTGGATGGTTTAATATCAAATCCTGCTTCGGTCATCTTTGAAATGAAATATTCTGAATTCCAATGCAGTTTGTCTTGTAACTCAGTTGTTTCTGCCATCATATCAAACATTTCAATTCCGGCACCTGTGGCAGCAGGGATCAATGAGTTTGAGAATAAATAAGGACGGGACTTTTGACGCAACATTTCAATGATCTCTTTTTTACCGGTTGTAAATCCACCGATACCTCCACCAAATGCTTTACCTAATGTTCCGGTGATGATATCAACCTCACCACGGATGTCGAATAATTCTGTTACACCGCGGCCTGTTTTGCCAACAACACCTGCTGAATGACACTCATCCACCATGATCATGGCATCATACTTCTTTGCCAGTTCGTTGATCTTATCCAATGGAGCCACATTTCCGTCCATGGAGAAAACACCATCGGTAACAATAATTTTAAATCGTGCGGTTTTAGAAGCTTCTTTCAGTTTTTCTTCCAGGTCAGTCATGTCAGCATTTTGATAACGAAAACGCTGGGCTTTACATAACCTTACACCATCAATAATGGAAGCATGGTTTAATGAGTCGGAAATAATAGCATCCTCAGCTGTTAAAATAGGTTCAAAAACACCACCGTTTGCATCAAAACATGCTGCATATAAAATGGTATCCTCTGTTCCAAAAAAATCAGCGATTTTAGCTTCTAATGTTTTATGGATATCCTGACATCCGCAAATAAAACGAACTGACGACATACCAAATCCATGACTGTCAATGGTGTCTTTAGCGGCTTTTACCAAACGCGGATGATTGGATAATCCCAGGTAATTATTGGCACAAAAATTCAGTACTTCCTGGCCGGTAGTTAAATTGATATCTGCTCCCTGTGGGGAGGTAATGATCCTTTCAGCTTTGAATAAGCCGGCCTCTTTAATATTTTTTAATTCCGTGGCGAGATGATCTTTAATTTTTCCGTACATGTTGTTATGTTTTTAGATTATACTTTATTATTTAATTGTATTTATCTCAGTTTTTATAAACCCCTTCTTTTAAAAGAAAGCAAATATATTACAAATTGATTTTAAACTCAGTATAAATTGGGTATGAGGCTATGGTGAAGAAGCCGGTTTAGTTTGGAGGATAAGGCTAAGTCAATGAAAACTGTCATTCAAAACCTTACCTTTACCTAACTACCATACCTGCCCGGAAGGTATCTTAACCCTCACCCTTGTAAAAAATTATTTTGTAATTGAAAAAAATTAAAAAACGAAAGTTTAAAAAATCAATTTCAATTACGGTTCGCAAAAATATTTATTTTTGCCACAAAATTGTTAATGAAATAACATTAAAATATTAAACGATGAAAAATATTCTGATTATCGGCTCTGTTGGACAAATTGGTTCGGAGCTAACCATGGAATTAAGAAGAAGATATGGCAATGATCACGTAATTGCCGGTTTTAGAAAAACCCAACCATCGGAAGAACTCGCCAATTCAGGACCGCTTGAGAGAGTGGATGCAACAGATGTTGAAAGACTGAATGAGGTTGTAAAAAAATATAATATCGATACCATTTATAACCTGGCTGCATTGTTATCAGCAGTCGCTGAAGAAAAGCCACAAGCCGCCTGGAACGTTGGTGTTAATGGTGTTTATAATGTTTTGGAAGTTGCCCGCGAACATAAATGTGCTGTATTTTTCCCAAGTTCAATTGGCGCTTTTGGACCGACAACTCCACTGGATGATACACCGCAGGATACCATTCAACGTCCGACGACTATGTATGGTGTAACAAAGGTTGCCGGTGAATTATTAAGTGATTATTATTTTAAGCGTTTTGGTGTGGATACCCGTGGTTTACGTTATCCTGGAATTATTTCATCCGTTACATTACCTGGTGGAGGTACCACCGATTATGCAGTGGAGATTTATTATGAAGCCATTAAAAACAGGAAATTTACCTGCCCGTTACCAAAAGGAGCATTCCTTGATATGATGTATATGCCTGATGCCCTGGATTGTGCTATTGATTTAATTGAGGCTGATCCTTCCAAACTGATCCACAGGAATGCATTTAATGTTTCGGCAATGAGTTTTGATCCGGAAATTCTGGCAGCAGAGATAAAAAAACACATGCCTGATTTTGAGA
>JAIOTR010000064.1 GCA_021106665.1 Bacteroidales bacterium | reverse complement strand
TCCACTTGAAGATGGAACTTTAAGGTCTGCGATTGAATTCTTTGCACAAAAGGTTGGGTTTAAACTTAAAAATATTTTTGTGATGGATGGTTCAAAACGGTCAACTAAGGCCAATGCCTATTTCACTGGCCTCGGATCTAAAAAAAGGATCGTCTTATTCGACACCTTGATCAAAGATCATACAGATGAAGAACTTGTTGGGGTTCTGGCCCATGAGATCGGACATTACAAAAAGAAACACACTTTAACAGGAACCATTATTTCTCTTCTGCAAACGGGTTTGATGCTTTACATCTTATCACTGTTCATTGGAAATCCTGTACTTTCTCAAGCCCTGGGAGCTAATAAGGGAAGTTTCCATCTCGGCATCCTTGCATTTGGGTTGCTGTACAGTCCATTATCCCTGGTACTTGGTTTGGCAATGAATATAATGTCCCGAAAAAATGAATTTGCCGCAGACCGCTATGCGGGAGAGAATTTCAAACCCAGGTCTTTGCAGGATGCACTTATAAAACTATCTGTAAATCATTTAAGCAACCTGCGCCCGCATCCTGCTTATGTATTCTTTTATTATTCGCATCCACCGTTATTGCAGAGGTTGAAAGCTTTAGAGAAAATTTAACAGTTTTATTCCCCATGCATCATCATTTTTTCATGAGGTACAAGCATCTTTTCCGGAGGGCTTATATATGGGATACCAAGTTGTAATCCACGCAGAATAAAAAGGATTCCGATAAGTACTATAAATATTGGAACTATTTTCCTGATTTTGTTTCTCATGCTGACACTTATGGTATGACCGATAAGCGACAAACTTAACATGATTGGAATGGTACCCAGTCCGAAGAGTATCATTAACACAGAACACTAAACAACTACTAAAATTAGTCCGGGTAACCAAAAAATCAGTTCACCGATATAGCGGTACAACAATCTATTTTTGAAAAAATTCTGGAAGTAAAGTAAAACAATGATAACACACATCATTGCCGCTAATATGGAGGCAGCAAATATTGTAATTAAATCCGAACTTATTTCTATATGATAAACATAAACTATAAAGACAATTGCAGCAAAGATATTTATAAACCGGATCGTAATTTTTCTTCCAAAATTAATAACAAACGTATTGTGCTGATCGTTCCGGTCATTTTCTTCTTCATAAATCGAAAAAACAAGCAAATCGGAGAATGCAATCAAAAAGAATACACAAAGAAAAAACAGTTGTTGTATCGAAAAATAATAATCCATAAGCGCAGCAGGGCCGCCCCAGATTCCAACCGTATAAACCAATGCCACGAAAATTTCTTTCTGTAAAATCAATGATCTTTTATTACCGGAGAAATAAACACCCGCAAAATAAATTCCTGTGGCAAAAGACATTATTAAGCCGAAAACAATGATCTGCCTCTCTAGAAAAAAAACAATTAATAACAAGTTGACAAATGTCAAACATGCAATAACGATGGTGAATTGTTTTGCAAACCTGTAATGGAAATAATGCCGCATCGTATGGGCTTTATTCTTAAGCTTGTAACCATCAATCAAGTGGTCAATAGTATAAATAATCCAAACACTTATTGGCAATATGGTCCACCAGGCAAATCCAGGATTTATGTTCAACAATTTCACAACAAAAGCACCCGAAAGGATTGCTCCAATAACAACATCAATACTTAGTATACTTAACTTTTGAAATAAATTCAGTTTTGAATATTCAAAATTTATATTGAATTGATTTTCCGGTTTCATAACTTTATTATCTTTGCTAAGTTAATTAATAATCCAAAACAGTGATGATTAAAGCCAAATCGTTGGTACATATCATAATAATCGCAAGTGTTGTTTTCCTGGTTTCATGTGAGCAATCAATAAAAAAGCAGCCACCTGCCAATGAAGGCACAGCCGACTGGCAATACTTCGGGCTGAGTTCACCGGGTGAAACACCACAGATGTTTTCTCCTGAAATTATCAGTACCAGTAGAAATGAAAGGGATTTCACGATATCACCTGCCGGGAACATTATGTTTTACAGTTTGGTTTTACCTGCCAAAAATTTAAGTGTAATCCTTTATTTGCATTTCGATGGATTTTTCTGGTCTGAACCGGAAGTGGCCAGTATCTCAGGACAATACAGCGATCTTGAACCGTCTTACTCTCCAGATGGCAACAAACTCTTCTTTGTTTCAAAACGGCCTGTTAACAATATCCAGGAAAAAACCGATTATGACATCTGGTATATTGAAAATACTGAAAATGGCTGGACAGCGCCGATTAACTTCGGAGCGCCGGTAAATACAGAAGAGGATGAATATTATCCATCGGTAGCTGCAAATGGAAATCTTTATTTTACTGCCAAATATGAAGATTCATTCGGGGCAGAGGATATTTATATTTCCCGATTTGAAAATGGTTCATATAGCCCTCCGAAAAATTTAGGGGAACCGATCAATACCTCAATGTTTGAATTCAATGCCTACATTGCCCCCGATGAAAGCTACCTGATATTTTCATCCTGGGGACGTGAAGACGGATTGGGTGGTGGTGATTTGTACATTTCTTTCAGGAATCATGATGATTCATGGTCAAAAGCCAGGAATATGGGCAGTATCATTAATTCAGATAAGCTGGACTATTGTCCCTTTGTTACACATGATGGCAAATACCTGTTTTATACCAGCCAAAAAGAAAACAAGGCATTTAAAACTAAAACCCGTAAAAAAATGATCAACATCCGGCAAATGGCTGATGCCATTGATAACGGCCTTGGAAATATTTACTGGGTTGAGTTTGATAAGGATGCGTGGAGGTAACTGAATCTGGTTGATTTTACTTTCAAAAGACCGCTATCTTTTTACTAAATTAGCACCGGATTTAGTACCAGACCTGTTAGGTTGGAGCAGGGCTAAAGCGAACGCTAACCTAACAGGTCGAAAAATTCACTTGAAATGAATCGGGCAATTATTAAATATTGTTTCCTTTTGATTCTTTTTATGACTAGCATATTCAGCCAGTCGCAGGAAGATAATAAACTTGTGCTTCCCGATACTTCATACACAGTAGAAGATCCGGATTTTGAGCTATTGCTTGCTGCCGGTGAAGGAGATACTTCCAAAGTTAAAGCATTGCTTTCCATAGGCGCTGAAGTAAATTTCAGCCAACCCTATGAAGGTGTTACACCACTGATGTATGCTGCGCAAAACGGGCATTTGAGAACCGTTGAAATTCTGATCGATAGCGGAGCCAATGTGAATGCTATGCCTTACAATAAGGTAAATGCATTGTTAGGAGCATGTATTGCGGGGCATGTTTTTGTTGCGGATACACTTATACTGAACGGCGCTGATATCAACACACAAAACCTGCAAGGGTTATCACCTCTCATTTATGCAGCTGCATATGATGATGAAATCCTCCTGGATGTTCTGTTGTTTTATGGAGCTGATATTAACCAGAAAGATTATGACGGGAACACACCATTAATGTACGCTGTTTTTTATGATATAACCAACATTTCGGAAATCTTGCTGAACAATACTGCCTCCCCGGATGAAAGTGATATTAAAGGATTTACTCCGCTGATGATCGCAGCACAAAACGGATATTCAGGACATGTTGAGTTACTGTTGTATGGTGGGGCCGATATCAATGCTACAAACAAAAACAATCATACAGCGCTAAGTTTGGCAATTGTCAATCAGCATTATGAAACCGTTGAACTTTTATTAGAGAATGGCGCCAATGCCAACAATTCAATTTCCAAATCGGTAAATGAATTAACCCTGGCTGAAAAATTTGGAGGGCTGGAAATATTGGATCTGATGATGGATTATGGCGCGACTAATATTGCCGGTCCTTTTATAAGTAAAATGATCTTTGCGACTGATTTCAACTGGAACTTTGATGATGTTATGATGGGTGGCAGTTTGAGCCTTTTGGAGGCGAGATACGGATTTTTATTGCAAGCAGGGTTTAAAACAAGACCCTCGCCAAGGAGTTATTTGTATGAGTTAGATTCTAAAACTTATTACCAGTTTTGGGAGACAAGGTCGTGCGTACATATAGGAATAGATAAACATTTCACTTTATCGAAAAAATCGCTATCCGGTTCATACGGTGTTTTTGTTGGTTTGAACGGAGCCTATACTTACGGTAATTTTAGGGGGTCATCCAAAAAACCCGATGATAAATTTATACCCATCCCAAAAGCAGGTTTTTTCATTAATTATAATAATCTGAATGTAAAATTGAATTACGAATATATCTCTTTAAAGAATTCATATATTTCGAACCACAGGGTCAATATTTCGCTGGGGATTGATATTAATTTTACGAAACATAAAGTTAAATTAAAGGAAGAGTTGAGTTTGTAGGTGGGAAATGATTAAATGCATAAATGAGTGAATGCTTGCCCGTCCGTAACGCAGTGTAGGCGGGAGTGAAT
>JAIOTR010000217.1 GCA_021106665.1 Bacteroidales bacterium | reverse complement strand
TAGCACACTATGTATTTCCCTTTTAGCGCAAAATTCTGGTACAGCATACCCGGTTGATGAAGAAACCGGACTAATAACTTACAAGGAAGTTGTACAAGAAGAGGGCAATAAGGAGGATTATTTTAACCGGGCTATTGGCTGGATAAATGAATTTTATAAGAATCCTGTTGATGTTACAAAAGTTCGTGACCCACAAAGTGGAATTATTAAAGGGCTTCACCGTTTTAAAATAAAAGATACAAACGAAGAAGGCCTCCAAACCGATGCCGGTGTTGTACAATACCGGTTCTTGCTCGAATTTAAAGAAGGAAGATACAGATATACCCTTACAGAGTTTGTTCTTCGGCAATCTTCGAAAATTCCAACAGAAAAGTGGCTTGACGAAAACAATCCACAATCAAAAAGTTACCTGAAACAACTGGACAAATTTGTTCAAACCTGGATTATAAGCCTCAAAGAAGGCATGAAACCCAAGGTTGAAAAGAATGACGACGACTGGTAGGGGTTTAGTTGAAAATTAAAAATTGAAGGTTCAAAGTTATTCCAAAAAGATACCTGCCGGAAAAATTGTAAAAATCTGCAACAGCTTTCATTTAATAGCATGATTTAAATCTGGTAGATATTATTGAGGTTGTACAACGAATTTTAATTACTTTTGAGTAATTAATTCTTATCCTACAACCACAAATATGCGAAACATCTATTTAAAATGGTTTATAACACCAGCTATTACTGCAATAATTATATGCATTGCTAACTCTATATTTGCCAATATAACAAAAGAACAGGCAATTATTAAAATTTTGACAATTACTCATGCTAACTCAGCAATAGTTGATATTTATGTAGCAAATGAAGAATATAATAAAAATAGTTATGTAAAATTGATTGACAGAAAAAGAATTAAATGCCCCTACTCCGGGAACTGGGTTTTCTTTATAGACGAAAATCCCTTTTCAGGCTGGTATCACGATTGTAGAATTATTTTTGTCAGCTCAGAAAATGGTGAATTAACCACCTACAGTGAAAAAGTTTTTCCTTCCGGACTAAAAACAGATTTTAAATTAATATCGGCTGCACCAAGGCCAACTCCTCCTGATTTACCTGGGAATGTTTCAAATACACCATCTACCGGCATAATGAGTAACTATAATTATGCGATGATCGTTTGTGCACTGGATGAGCAAACTTACTGGAATGATGTTTCCCTTATTTATAACACCTTAATCAGTGAGTACAATTATGACAAGCAAAATATTTTTGTTCATTATAATTGGAATGGATCAAGTTCCCTGCCGAATGGAAATGATCTGGATGGAAATGACGTTCCCTCCAATGATATAAAGTATGATGCTACCTGGAACAGGGTAATAAAAACACTTAAAAACTTATCCGGACAGTTAAGCAATGATCCTGAAGTTCCGCAACTGGAGCCGGGAGACCAGTTAGCAATATTTTTTACCGGCACTCCGGTTTCAAAAGCCCTTTCCAAAACAATGGTAGGACTTTGGAGTGTAAGACGTGATGCGGCTTATATTCAAACCCAGGAAATTGATGCTACAGCACAAATTGTTGATGATATTGAATGCTCGCAAATGGCAATTATGTTTGCTGTAAATTATGCATCACAGATGGCCGATAAATTTCAAGGATCAAATGCTAAGTGTAAAAACAGATATGTTTTTCACAATACAGGATCATCTGATCTTTCACACAAAGAATTATGGATTACAGGCGGAAATTATACTGAATTTGTTTTTTACTGGGCCTCTGCTGCCAGGGGATCATATCCCAACCCCAAGCTAAATGAACCATGGAAAGAATGGATTGTTACTGGGACATTTCCCTTTAGGACAATAACTGGTTTTAATACCCACCCCGAAGATTACGTTCCTGATATTAATAAAGATGGATTCCTGCAAATGACAGAAACCCTTTCATATGCAAGCAATTTGGATACTTGGTGTAACAATGGATTTTATTTTAATCAATACCATTCAAATCAGGGTTCTGAATCTCCAGGCGTGATGAACCTTTTTCCTTTTGCAGAAGACATTGTAACCCTTGCAGGTTTGAGTGGACAGATTGACCAGACGCAAATAATTCCTGCCAGAAGCTATATTATTGCTGACAAACTAATTATTGCAAAGAATGTTACATTAGCACTAAATGAAAACAGCCAAATATTCCTTCACAGGAATTTAAACCGAAATTCAAATGGTTATGCATATATATACTGTGAGGAAAAAAGCAACTTACAACTTGGCAACAAGACAGTTATTATAAATAATAATGAAGCATTTAACTCGGCATATGTGGAATTCCAAGGAGACGAAATTATAATAGGAGACCAGGTAGAATTTGTTAAGGTAGATTTATATGCTGCTCCTGCTTTGGGTAACTTAGAATTAAATCTGTGCCGCTTCAATTCCTGCCTGTTAAACTCTTATAAATGTAACGTTGAGATTATTAACTGCGGATTTGACAAAGTTTTTCAATATCATTCTTCTAAGAATTTAAAAATTGAAGGATCAAACTTTTACAAAAGCAGCGCATGGTTATTAGGCTCCGAACAGGATTCATACTTTGTAAAAGTTAATAATTGCACCTTTGATGGAATTTGCCCTTTCCTTAACTGGAACATTCCTTTGAATATCCATTATTTCGGAAGTTTTGACATCTCGGATAACATCCTGCAAAGCAATGATTATGGTATTTCCATGAACTATACCGGATGGGGGGATTCCATACATCAAATTACAGACAATGAGATTTTTAACCAGAATAAAAGAGGGTTGGTATTTTACTTATCACGTGCAAACATATCAGGAAATAATATTCACAACAACGGTTGGTCAGGGCTGGCATTTAATAATAATTGCAATTTAATTTTGGAAGGTAACCGTAACGCACTATCGGTTAATCAAACACAACGGATCATGGACAACGACAGGTACGAACTTTATACTGATGAAAGCAGTTTCCCGGTTATTATGAGTTGGAATGCTATTATTGATAGTGATAATTCGATTTACGAACTTATTTATTGTGTGAACTCTACCGGTGCTACCAAAGATGTAAGATATAATTATTGGAACGGAAATTTTGATCCCCATGTTGATTTTTATCCTCCGAATGAATATATTTACCAACCTGTCTTTAACCTTGGAGATAAAGAAGAGGAACTTGATGAAGCAACTTCAATGTATCTAAATGGAAGAGAGTTGATAACTCAAAAGAAATATATCCTTGCAAAGGCAGAATTCAGAAACCTTATCAGGCTATATCCAGATTCAAAATTTGCTTCAGCTGCTTTAAAAGAACTATTTGTAGTTGAGAAATCTTCTACCAATAATTATATATTCCTAAAGCATTACTATACAACAGATGATATTGTTCAGGGAAATACTGAACTTAAAAAGATCGGAGAATTTTTTGCTAACCGCTGTGATGTTAAAATGGGGAACTGGGTGAATGCAATTAACTGGTACGAGAACATTATTCAAAATCCAACTTCGGAATCAGATTCAATTTATGCTATTATCGATCTGGGATTTGTTTATTTACTAAAAGAGAAGTATGATGATCCAACAGTGATCAGTCTTGGATTACCCCAATACAAACCAAGATCATTTATCGATCATGTGGACCATAGTTTATATTTGCAATCAATTTTACAGGAAAATAAAATTAACGAACCGTAAAAATTTGACTGTAGAAACGAAGTTGAAAAGGTTAATTTTCAACTGGAATTTCTTCCTCAGTCTTTTCAATTATTTCATTTTCAGGAATCGGTCTTTTTGCAGCTACAATGGTCATCTCATCAACCAGTCTTTTGGCTCCTGCAAATTTATCAATGATAAAAAGCACATATCGGATATCAACATTAATGGTTCGTTGCAATTCCGGCTCAAAGGCAATATCACCGCTCATAGCTTCCCAGTTGCCATCAAAAGCCAAACCAATCAACTCGCCATTTCCATTGATAACCGGGCTGCCTGAATTTCCACCTGTAATATCATGATCTGTCAGGAAACAAAGTTTCATTACATCGCCTTCGCCATATTTTCCATAATCTTTATTTTGATACAACTCTTTTAACTTTTCAGGCACAACAAACTCCCAGTTATCAGGATCTTCTTTTTCCATTACTCCCTTTAGAGTGGTATAATAATTAAAATGTACAGCATCTTCGGGATAATAATCAAGTACACTACCATAAGTTAACCGCATAGTAAAATTGGCATCAGGATAGAATTTTTTATCAGGATTCATCTCTCTCAATCCAGCAACAAATAATCTGTTACCCTTATCAAGCAGAGAATTTGCTTCTATCATTGGGTCTTCGATAGTTGGTTCATAAAAATCCTTGAATGCTGCAACTATCTTAAAAGCAGGATCTTTTTCAATGGCTTTCGCTGATAGATTATCCAATAAAGCATCAACTTTTTCGCGGTTAACAAAATTAGATTTAGCAAATAAATCTTCAGCATAGGTTGTGAAATTTCCTTTGTATTTGGAAGCAATTTTTTTAAAGTAATCCGGCTGTTGATATTCATGTACATTCTTAGAATACATATCAAGAACAGCGGCCAACAATTTTTGATCTGTCGGAGCATTATAATCTTTAAAATAATTATTCAGTCGCCCCCTGATTTCTTCAATGATTTGATTTATATTTTCCTGATCAGCATTTTTGTTGTTTAACGAATCTCTTAAAACTGTAAATCTATCGGCCAATCCTAAAATCTCGCTTCCCCTGGTAATGGCCTCCCTTTGATATATATTAGCCACCTGGAAATCACCCCGTTTTTTGTAGGCTTCAGCAAGATAGCTCAATGCTTCTCCGTATTTATCTTTTCGTGATTGATCAGCATTGAGCCAATTTGTAAAATCCTCCTCTAGCCTTTGCTTTTTTTCATAAACTTTTAATTTCT
>JAIOTR010000469.1 GCA_021106665.1 Bacteroidales bacterium | reverse complement strand
GTTGTGCGATTCGATGGGGAAACTATTTATGGAGTTTATGGAATATTATAAAAAGGACGAAACGGAACGAATTCTGCATCGACTTAATTCATTAAAATTTGGAATTTTTGGATAATAAACTAAATCGCAAAATGCGCAAAAAGTAATTAACGATATTTGACGGCCTTAGCGGTTGAAAAGAAAAATGGATTTTAAAAAAGCAGCCATATTAGGATCATATATTTCAAAGGACTATGCCGAGCCCTTATTTAGGTTATTGGCTGCATATAAGGATATTTCTGCTTCGGAGGCTGCCTCCCGATTAAGTATGCACATTAAAACTGTTCAGGATTTCTTGGAGGCCATGGCTTCACTTGATATTCTTGAAAAAACTAAGGCCACCGAAAGCAAACGTCCGTATTTCAGGTATGCACTTAAAACTCGAAATATTAAAATGGATATTGACCTTGCCCCCTTATTTGCTGATACAAAACCCAATGACAAAATAGCACAGCGAATCCGCGAAAATAAAAATGCCAGGGTACGCTTTACAATTTCCAGGAATAATCAATACATCAGTAATATATATATTTGGATAGGAGAAGGGCGAGAACGCAAAGAGCGAAAATTAAATCTTAGTATTCCTCAGGGCAAATTTCTTTACCATCTTCCATTTCCCAGTGCCAATTTCCAGGATATTGCTACCATTATGAATAGCGCAGGAGTATCAATGGATAATTCTTCTGAGATACTGGATATTTTAAAAGAATTGGAGGATTATAAAGTGATTGAAATTCAAAACCCCTAATTTCTTTAGACATTGAAAATTAATAAACCTTTAATCAATCCTGCTGTTTACTATTTTACATGAAAGACAAAGATTTTAAACACACAAATAAATTAATCGACGAAACCAGTCCCTATTTATTACAACATGCCCACAATCCTGTGGATTGGGTTGCCTGGAATACAGAAACTTTAGCAAAAGCAAAATCAGAAAATAAACTGATTCTTATTTCCATTGGTTATTCAGCATGCCATTGGTGTCATGTAATGGAGCATGAATCATTTGAATATGAAGAGGTGGCAAATGTGATGAATGATCATTTTATCTGTATTAAGGTTGACAGGGAAGAGCGACCGGATGTAGACCAGGTTTATATGGATGCTGTTCAAAAGATAAGCGGGCAGGGTGGCTGGCCGTTAAATTGTTTTGCTTTGCCTGATGGAAGGCCATTCTGGGGAGGCACCTATTTTCCAAAGGAACAATGGATTGAGATTCTGAATAATATAGTTGAAATATATAAAACACAAAAGAAAAAACTTGAACAGCAGGCAGCAGATATCACAGAAGGAATAAATAGAAATGATTTCTTAGATCTTGAACCAGAAGATTTATTTCTTACAAAGGAAACTTTGGAAGATATGGTTCATAATTTTTCAGCTAAGTTTGATAAATTGGAAGGAGGAACAAAAGGAGCTCCTAAATTTCCGATGCCCAATAATGTGTTGTTTTTACTACGCTATTATGCCAGGACTAAAAAACCTGAAATGTTGAATCATGTTGAATTAACACTTCAGAAAATGACCGCCGGAGGAATTTACGATCAGATCGGCGGAGGATTTGCCCGGTATTCTGTGGATGATCAATGGCATGTTCCCCATTTTGAAAAAATGTTATACGATAATGCCCAACTTGTTTCTTTGTATGCGGAGGCATATCAGCTAACCAAAAATGAATTGTATAAAAAGGTTGTTGAAGAAACACTGAAATATGTTGATCTGGAGATGACTAATCCTGAAGGTGGATTTTATTCTACCTTGGATGCGGATAGTGAAGGTGTTGAAGGAAAGTTTTATGTATGGGAAAAGAAAGAAATTGAAACGATAATCAAAAAGGATTCGGATATTGTTATTGATTATTTTGGGATTGATAAAGATGCGTATTGGGAAGATGGGAATAATGTTTTAATCAGGGTAAAATCTGTTGCTCAGTTGGCTGACAAATACACCAAAACTGATGATGAAATTTTTAAGATCCTATCGGAAGCTAAAAGGAAATTATTAAAAAATCGATCGGAAAGGGTACGACCCGGCCTGGATGATAAAATCCTTACTTCATGGAATGCATTGATGATAAAAGGATTTATTGATGCATATGCGGCAATTGGGAAATCTGATTATTTAGAAACAGCTATTAAGAATGCTGATTTTCTTCTTCAAAAGACAAAAAAGGATGATGGTGGATTATTTCATAATTACAAAAATGATAAAGCAACCATAGATGGATTTCTGGAAGATTATGCGTTTATGATTGAAGCATTGATCGAGCTCTATCAGGCAACATTTGATGAAAAATGGATCTCCCAGGCAAAGCAATTCATGGAATATACTATCCGCCATTTTTATGATGATCAGTCAGGTATGTTTTATTTTACTTCTGATGAAAGTAATGATCTGATTGCCCGTAAAATGGAAGTTACAGACAATGTGATCCCTGCTTCCAATTCCAGTATTGCCAACTCATTGTTTTTCCTGAGTTTGATTTATGAGAAAGCTGAATATAAGCAGATGGCTGAAAAAATGCTGAAACAGGTAGAAGGAAAAATGATTGCTTATCCATCTGCTTTTTCCAATTGGGGAATACTTTATTTAAACCTCGTATTTCCCTTTCATACTTTGGTAATTACAGGAGAAGAAGCCCTTACAAAAGCAAATGAATTGAACAGGTTATATTTTCCAAATATAATTAGGGCTGGTAGTATTGGTAAATCTGAGTTGCCAATTTTTAAGGATCGTTTTGTGAAGGATAAAACAATGATTTATGTATGTACCGGTAGTGAATGTAAATTGCCGGTTGAAAACATAGAGGAAGCATTAGGACAAATAGAATGAAACAAGTTCTTTTTCGTCAAGATTTTATTTTTATTCGGAATGTGGCAAAACCTTTCAGGTTGAAGAAGGACAGGAGGATAGCAAACCTGAAAGGTTGAAAAAATCTGATTCCTTAAACCAAAGGGCCTTAGCTTTCAACCTTCCAGGTCCCCACCTCGCCAGCTAACATCAACCTGAAAGGTTGAAAAATCAGGGATTCAATATCATTTTCATTTTTCGACCATTCGGGTCTCTACCGCACAATCTAACTTCGACCCGAAAAGTCATTCAACATAATCAGATGTTATAAATTATAATTCCAACCTGCTTTATATGTTCTTTCAACTCCGGTTCATTGATACGGTCGTAAATAACAAGGTCAACTTTGTTGGGAATCCAAAATTCATCTATAGCAATGGATAAATTTAATATATCATCGAGTTTAATATTTTTCCCTTTCAAGGCAATGTCGATATCAGAACCGGGCCGGTTGGTCCCTTTTGCTCTTGAACCGAAAACAATTGCTTCTTCGATCTTTGGATTTTTGGAAAAAAGATTTTTCAACTTGCTTATATGTTCTTCCGAAATCCCTAAATCCATTTTATTGATTATTAAATAATTAAAGTTTCGCACTTATTTTTATGCACCTTCAATCAGTTGATTGAAACAAGGCGCTATATC
>JAIOTR010000296.1 GCA_021106665.1 Bacteroidales bacterium | reverse complement strand
ATCAAAAGCCCAAAATGCTCCATAATGCTTCCCTTAAATTTGAATCCGCCTTTTTAAATGTAACAATTGAGGAAAATAATTCTGTCATGTTAAAATCGATGGTGGGATCAAGATTGGGTATTTGGGTGGCCCATGGTGAGGGTAAATTTGATTTTCCTTATGAAGAGTCAAAATATCATATTCCTGTAAAATACAGTTATGAGCAATATCCCGGAAATCCCAATGGTTCAAAATACAATACTGCCGGATTGTGTTCCGATGATGGCCGCCACCTGGTGATGATGCCGCATTTGGAAAGAGCTGTGCTCCCCTGGCAGTGGGCAAACTATCCAGATCAAAGAAAAAATGATGAGATTTCACCCTGGGTGGAGGCATTTGTGAATGCTCGTGAATGGATAAAGGAAAAAATCTCTCGCAGATAACGCAGAAATACGCAGACTATATTCTGCGATACTCTGCGCTATCTGCGAGAAAAAAAAGAAAACATGAAAGAAAACGATATTTCATACGATGTGAGAGGTGCTGCATTTAAAATCCATAAAGAGCTTGGACCAGGATTGTTAGAGTCTGTATATGAAGCAGCCCTTGCCTACGAACTTAGGGAAATGGGATATGATGTTAAAACCCAAGTAGCTGTACCAATGTACTATAATGATATTAAATTTGAAATTGGATTCAGGTTGGATATATTAGTAAATGATCTTGTGATTATCGAAATTAAATCTGTCGAAGCTCTTGCAGGTGTTCATTACAAACAACTTTTAACATATTTAAAATTAACGGATAAAAAACTGGGGCTGTTGATAAATTTTAATTCAGCAAACCTGAAAGAATCTATTAAACGGGTAGTAAATAATCTTTAAAAGGTTCTCGCCAATTATGCAGATGAACATGGACTAAATTCTGCGATACTCTGCGGAATCTGCGAGAAAAAAATAACCGAATGGATAAAATAGCATTAATCACCGGAGCAACAAGTGGTATAGGAAAAGCCTGTGCAGTAAAGTTTGCACAAAATAGTTTTGATGTCATTATTACAGGACGAAGAAATGACCGTCTGAAAAATCTCAAAGAAGAGTTAGAAAGTAAACATAATATTCAGGTTTTAACTTTATGCTTTGATCTTCGGGAAAAAGAAGCAGTAATAAAGGCCATTGAATCCCTGGAAAAAAAATGGAAGAGGATAGATGTCCTTGTCAATAATGCAGGGCTTGCACTTGATCTGAAACCTATTCATGAAGGTAATTTGGACAATTGGGACACCATGATTGATACAAACATTAAAGGATTGCTGTATATGTCAAAGTTGGTTTCTAATTTAATGATCGGGAATGGTTCAGGCCATATTATCAACATCGGCTCCATTGCCGGCAAAGAAGCCTATCCCAATGGAAATGTTTACAGTGCGACAAAACATGCAATAGAAGGACTCACAAAGGGCATGCGGCTGGATCTGTTCAAACTTGGTATCAAGGTTTCTCAAATTGCACCCGGCGCTGCAGAGACTGAATTCTCTGAAGTGCGTTTCCATGGTGAAAAAGAAACCGCAGACAAAGTTTATAAAGGCTATACTCCATTAGCAGCAGAGGATATTGCCAGGTCAATATGGTTTGTTGCCTCACAGCCAGACCATGTAAATATAAATGACCTGCTCATCATGCCTATGGCACAAGCAAATGCAACAACTTTTAATAAAAACTAAGCTTTAATCATTAATTATTTCCCGGAAAAATGTTTAAACAAAAAAACCCTCCGTCAATCCGGAGGGTTTTAGTTAAACTGGTTTTTCATTAACTTTAATTATCTCTTACGGAATTGTATCGGCTCCAATCAGCAGGTGGAGAACAGCAAGATTTGGGCCCTGAAGCTGAAAAAACTTCACCCGGAGCAGGACTGAATGTTATATTACCAGATTTCAACTCTGCATTGGGAACAACGTGACCCCAATGCTCAACAGGTTTGGTTGCCGGTTTATAAGCCATTAACCCGATAAACCTATCCGACATATAAAAGTCATCAGTTTTGCCGGGCTTTGAGCAATCCCAGGAACTTGTGTTGTTTGCATCATTATAATTAACCGATTTTTCTTTCTTTGCCTTGTAAGCATCATTGTATGAATTACCGGTACAATCGTTTTGTGCGGTTAAAAAAGCTACAAGAACAAAGGATAGTGCGAATAATAGAACTGTTTTTTTCATTTTTCCTAGTTTTAGTTATTAATTATATTTCTTCATGAAGCAAAAGTATAATCAATAGTTACACTCCCTTGTTAATGGTCTGTTAATGATTGGTTAAAAGCCTGTTAATAATCTGCTAATAAAATGTTAAATAAATCTATGATGGAAAAACTCCTCTCATTACAATTGCTCTTGATCGGAATAAAAAAATAACTACATTTGCATCTTTCGTTTTTTAAGTGTAACCAATCAAACAACTATGGAGGTAACACGTATCTTTGATCTACCACCCAGATACAAAAACAAATTCAAGCCAAAAGATGATGCAGTTGCAGGAAAAGAAGACGGGGAGTGGAAAAAATACAGCATCGACCATTACATCGAAACAGCCAATAACATCAGCTATGCACTCCTGAAGCTGGGGGTTAAAAAGGGTGACAAAATTGCAACCATTACCCAGAACAGGCCGGAATGGAACTTTTTGGATACCGGGATTTTACAAATTGGAGCGGTGCATGTTCCGATCTATCCCACCATCAGCGAATCGGACTATAAATACATTCTGAAGCATGCCGAAGTGAAATTTGTATTTGTAGCCGGGAAAGAACTGCTTGCAAAAATCGAACACATTCTTCCGGAAATACCGGCCATCGAAGGTGTTTATACTTTTAAGAAAATGGAAAAAGTAAAACATCTTCAGGAGTTGATCGATATGGGCAAAGACAATCCTGCTCCGGAAAAGGTCAAAGAGATCAATCCAACCATTCTACCGGATGATGTAGCCACACTTATTTATACTTCTGGTACTACCGGTTATCCCAAAGGGGTAATGCTGACACATAATAACATAATCAGTCAGGTATTGGCTTTGTATCATATCTTCCCTATTGACGAAACCTGCAGGTGTCTTAGCTATCTTCCGGTCAGCCATGTTTACGAACGGACAAATCTTTATACTTTTCAATACCTGGGCCTTTCTATTTACTATGCCGAAAACATGGGAACCATTGCTGATAATATAAAGGAAATTAAACCCGAAATTCTTCCGACAGTTCCCCGCTTACTTGAAAAAGTATATGATAAAATCATTGCTAAAGGGAGGAAACTAACAGGGATTAAAAAATTTCTCTTTTTCTGGGCTGTTGATCTTGGATTGAACTATGAGGAAACAGGAAAAAGCCGGTTTTACAAAATACAACTCAAACTGGCAAATAAATTGATCTTTAACAAATGGCGAGAAGGACTGGGCAATAATATGCGCGTGATCGTATCAGGGGGAGCAGCCTTACAACCCAGGCTGGCCAAGGTTTTTACAGCCGGACAAATAGAAATACTGGAAGGATATGGACTCACAGAAACTTCTCCGGTAATAGCAGTAAATACATTTGAGCCTGGCGGAAGGAAATTTGGAACAGTGGGCAAGCCCTTAAAAAATGTTGAGGTAAAAATTGCTGAAGACGATGAAATACTCTGTAAGGGTCCGGGTGTAATGAAAGGATATTATAAGGAGCCGGAGATGACCAAAGAGGCCATTGACAAGGATGGCTGGTTCCATACAGGCGACCTGGGCAGACTTGAACCGGAAGGGCACCTGACCATAACCGGAAGAAAAAAGGCTATTTTTAAAACGGCTATGGGGAAATACATCAGCCCTGAACACATCGAAAATAAGATTGTTGAGTCACCTTTTGTGGATGCGGCGCTTGTTGTTGGCGAAAATCAAAAGTTTGCAGCTGCTTTGATCGTACCAGATATAGATCATCTAAAGTCATGGTGTGCTGTGAAAGGAATAAGTTATTCATCCTATTCGGAAATGATAAATCATGAGGAGGTGAAAAAGAGATTTAAAAAAGAAGTAAACGAGATCAATAAAGATTTTGGAGCCTACGAACAGATTAAAAAGTACAAGTTGATGAAGGAGGAGTGGACTATCCAGACCAGGGAGCTAACTGCCAACCTTAAGCTTCGAAGAAAATATATTTGCGAGAAATACAAGGATGTGATTGAAGATCTTTTTAAATAAATAGTTTAAGCCTGATTAATTCACAAATGATTAATCTGTTAAAAATAATTTTTTGCCCCATGCTTTAGCGGGCTTTGCAGTAATTTAGAATCTCGGCTTTAGCCATTAATTATTTCAGGATTTACAAATTTAATGGCTAAAGCCACATGTTTTTTACTCTTATCCCTGCGATAAAGAGACTGTGTGAAAAGTAATTTTCTTTACCAAGTGGTCATGTTGAGCCTGTCGAAACATATTTGATTTCCAGCATGATACACATTTCGACAGGCTCAATGTGACCAACCTTTTTAATTTTTCACACAGCCTGTAAAGCACAGGGCAATATCTTAAATCAATCAAAACTTATGAATTAATCAGATAAGAATCCAATTTTAAAAATTTTCACGAAAAAGACACAAAATTTATTCGCCTCCAAAGAAATGCCTTTGGCAAAAGACCGCAAAGTTTTTTTGTCGAACGCTACCAACTTAAGGCATTCTAGGCACTTTTAACTCTAAGTACTTCTCAATGTAGAATCTTAAACAGCAACTCTTTCAATAACTCCCCATCCGTTGTTGAAATATTTTCCACACCTTTCGATTTCAGGTCGTATTCTCTTAAATAGGAAATGATCCGTGTAAGTTTCTGGTAACTGTAACTCCGGGAGGCTGTTTGATAATCCTTTACAAAAAATGGATTAATTGATAATGCCGAAGCTACACTGTTTCTTGATTTGTCTTTTAGCTGGTGGTAAATTAATAGTTTGGAGAAATAGCCAAAAAGGATAGTAACGGTTTTAACAATTGGATTTTCCTTTGGGTTGGCTGCAAAATAATTGGCAATCTGGTTTGTCTTTAAAACATTTCTGGTACCAATAGCATTCTGTAATTCAAAAATGTTGAAGTCTTTGCTGATACCAATATTCCGTTCTACCAGTTCATCGTT
>JAIOTR010000209.1 GCA_021106665.1 Bacteroidales bacterium | reverse complement strand
CATCATGGAGTGGATTATGCAGCAGCCTATGGAACTCCCGTCCATGCGGTGGGTGAAGGTGTAGTGACATTTGCAGCACGGAAAGGCGCCAATGGAAATATTGTAAAGATCAAGCATAACGGAACCTATACAACTGCATACCTCCATCTGTCAAAATTTGGCAAAGGAATTAAACAAGGAGTTCATGTAAAACAAGGAGATGTAATTGGATATGTTGGCAGCACCGGACGTTCTACAGGCCCCCATCTTGATTTCCGGTTTTACAGAAACGGAAAGGCTATTGATCCATTAAAAGTTAAATCTCCTCCGGCTAAACCGGTTGATACGGCTTATCTTTCTGAATATTGGGATGTGGTAACAAAATATCAGGCCCATCTTGACACTGTCAAGATTATTGATGATATTGCAATTCGTTAATAAACTGAAGAGTTAATCTTTTGATCCGCCAAATAAAAACGCAACGGTGATAGAGATAGTGCGATTTGATCTTTTCCAGTCATTACGATCATAATCTGTTATATAGGAATGATCAGGTGTTATATTGTACAATCCTAATCCATACTGAACGTTAAAAAGAAAAAACTTTATACGGTACCCTACTCCCATGTTTAAGCCAAAATCAATTACCTTTACATAAGAATAATCAGTATTTTCAATATCACCATAAGTAACTGTATTTTTCGCTTTTATTCTTCTCTTATCCATATCATTTTCCCTTTCAATTGATCCATCAGGATAAGTAGTAATATAATCCACATTCCAATTATCTCTTCCTAATAAGAACACACCGAAATAAGCTCCAAAATTAACGAATACCTGCCCGGAGCCAGCCTTTAAACCAAATGTTCCTTCAAGAGGAACTTCAATATAATTTAATGCCTTTCTTGACCAACCACTTCGTTCATTGATATATCCCAGGGTATCAGATGTACTATAATCAATATCGTATGATGTACCTTTACCGGAAAGAAATATTCCGGTTCTTATACCAATAGGATCTGAAATCTGATAATGAAACATGATTCCGACATTCGGGCCTAACCTGAATTTGGTATCAGGTTCATCGTCTTTATCCTTATAATTATAACAAATTTTGTTGAGGTTCACGCCTACCCGTGGGCCAACGGAAAACTGTGCGATTGTACTGATGCTAAAACCAACAGTAACCAGTAATAGTAGTAGTTTAATTTTTTTCATGAGTTTGCTTTTTTAGTTAATAATATTTACCAAAGATTTTTAACAGCACAAATATACAAATTATAATTTAAAAAAGCAAGTATATAGTATAGATAAATATTAAAGAAAATAGCCACTTCTAAGAGTAGTTAGGCAGGTTTTCTATACTTTTTAAAGTATTTTTTCTTTCAGCTTTATTTAACCACCACCCGAACTCCTTCCGAGTGGCTTGTGAATTCAGGCGCATACATACATTGAATAGTTGTGATCCCATTTGAGAAGTCTCCTTTTTGGGAAACAACCAATGGGTATTCAAACACATAGGTTCCTTTTCGCAAGTAGTCAAAAAAGAAATTGGTGGAAGCATCCAGGGTGCTTTCATAATATCCCAATCCACCCTGATAGCGATAACCGGACAAAACATTGACAGGTTCAAAGGCAGAAGCCCGCATATCCTTCATGTGTACATATTCCATATCACGGTCAACCCGAAGTTCAATCCTGACTTTTATTTTATCTCCTATTTTAAGCTCCTGCTCATCCTCAACAGGTTCAATGACAGGGCCGGCATCTGTATTTCTTTCAACAAATAACCTTTTTTGAAGTTTCAGCGGTGTTTCATGGGTTGTGATTTTATCAAGATTTTCAAAATACTGCCAGTAAACAGCACCCCAGGCAATCCCTTCGTTTTTATTGGTAACGGTAATATTTCCCATTTCCGGTTCTATATCACTTCCTGTCCAGGAAGTTTTGAAATATCCTGTTCCGGCTTCTACTTTTGTATCATCCCTCTTAAAAGGATCAATTTTTTCGGAACCAATCTTAATCTCTGCCAATTCATCATTAACAAGCCAATCAGATCCTCTTAATAACAGTGCATAAACAGCCTCTGCTGTTGCCTTTCCGGTTTTCCAGTTTTGTGTTTGTTTTTGTTTTAGGAGCCAAATTTTCATTTGCTCAACTGATTCTTTATCATTTAAAACTTCATTAAATGCTTCAATTAGTAAAGCTTGAGTTTCAATAGGAGCTTCGTACCAGTAATATCCTCCACGGTTATCCCGCCAGTACATGCCCATTTCATCCGAATACAAAGCATACTCTTTAATTGAGGCCATAATTTCCGAAGGAATGGATTTCTCTCCAATCTCGTTCAAGGCCAGAGCAATCATACCTTTCAAATAAATACTGTTTTCCTGCCAGTATTTTTTACCCTGTTCACGATAATAGTTGAAAGCATCAGCATAGTTTTTAGAAATCTCCATTTCATCAAGAAAATAACTTCTAGCATATAAATATTGTATCTGAACCTGGCCCAGATGATTGTCTTCCATATTTTCAGGATGACGTTCCAAAAGTTTCTCATAATCTTCTTTGATCCTCTTGTCGAGATAACGAATGGCTTTTCTGAGTATATCCCTGGTTTCACCATTTTCCCAAGGATTTGTAACTCCCAATTGTTTTAAATGACCAAAGCCTGTCACAATATTTTGTGTGATGTGCCTGCTCTCGGGCATACCTTTGAACCAGGGCCAGCCACCGTTTGAAGATTGTTTTTGCTTCAGCTTTCTTAATGATGTAATCAATTCATCCGACATTCTGTTCAGGTCGAACAACAAGGCCACTCTTTGCTTTCTTTCCGACTCAGACTTTGCATCCAGCACCCAGGGGAATTCCTGCAATAATAAGGATTTCAAATCTTCAGTCTTTTCAAGGTTTGAGAGCAAAGCATCTGGTGAGAAGTTTTTCCACACATCAAATACCTGTTTTATTTTCGGGCTGGAACCAACGAGGTGGGATGCAATGCTAGTGGAATAATTCCTGTTGAAAATATTATCAGCTGAT
>JAIOTR010000156.1 GCA_021106665.1 Bacteroidales bacterium | reverse complement strand
TGCCACTAATTTACAAGTTATCTAAAATCAAAATTAACAAATTTAACCGCAATGGAATGCAATGTTTTACGCAATGTAACGCAAAGTTTGCTTTTATAGTCTATTACACTTTTTTACTCTGCGAAACTCTGTTGTACTCTGCGGTAAAGAAAATTCATTTTAGATTGTATGGTGTTATTAAAAAACCCTATGTCCTAATTCTCGAAAAACATCCAAACAAAATTCAATTATTCTTTATGACTCTTCTCTATATACAATTGTATCCATTGAATAATGGGATTCGTTAATTTGTGGCTATCTACCCATCAGTATTTTTAAATACAACCAAGGACCATTCAATTCTTTTCTTACTTCAAGATCTGTCATTGCCAGGGTTAACTTTTCCTTTAATATTTTACTACTGTTTGCTTTGGTCATAATTAAATTAAACAGCCAGGGATGTTTAATAAAATGTACAATTTTACTGCTGATTTTTAATTCTTTTCCTATTCGTTTATAAACCTGTTTATCATAATTTCGCATAAACTTAGCAGAAAAGTCATTTGATTCCAATGATCGCTTGCATTGTTCAGCTGCATACATTCCACTGATGGCTGCATGCCCTATTCCTTCTCCTGTAATTGGATCGATCAGGCTGGCAGCATCACCTGTTAACATATAACGATCACCTGAAATAAATCGTTTTCCATCCCATAAGGGCAGACTATGTGCCTGAATTTTTGAAACCAATTCTGCATCCTTAAACCGTTCTTTCAGATAGGGTAGCGTTTCAATGGCTTCAAGCATTATTGCTTTTAAATTCAACTTTTTCTTTCTAATTCTCTCCTGATCCAAACCAATTCCAACATTGGCCAAACCATTGGGTAATGGAAAAATCCAAAAATAGCCCGGTAATATATCTTTCAAAAAATGCAGCTCTACATAATTTTGTTCATGAAATCCGGTAACGCCTGTATAATAGGATTTTATGCCTGTCATGATATGGGTTTTGGATTTATAAATACCACCTGGGTCCTGCATAAATTTTGAATTGGCCCCATTTGAAAAGATGACTATCCTACAGAAAATTTCAGTTTCATCACTTGTTTGCAATCTAATTCCATCTTTTTCTTTTGTATAGCCAATAATTTCAGTAGCCTCAAGTAAATCGATTTCCTTTTTGGTTTTTACTTCATCGATCAAGAAGTTATCAAAATCAAGTCGTTTCCCGATAAACCCAGGCGGAATATCCAAATCTGCCTGATTGTTGTCAAGAAATGGAAGGTCAAGGGATTTATGGTTTGGAGCGACTAATCTAATTCCATGTGAAGGTAAAAGAAAGGATTGTTTTGAAAGCCGGATAAGCAGATCTTTATCCAATTCATTTAAAATGGTAACCACCCATCCACTGATTCCATCCCCACAGATTTTATCCCTGGGAAATTTTGCTTTATCCGTCAGTATACAGTTGATCCCGTATTTAGCAAGAAAGAGGGCTGCAATTGAACCTGAAGGACCGGCACCAACAATACATACATCTGTTCTCTTCATCAGGGATAATTAATTTCGGCCTAAAGATAGAAGATATTTTGCGAAAAATTGTTTTGTATAAAACTATAAAATTTAAACAATTTTAATTTTAGGATTGTTAAAGATGCAATGATTGAAAATTGTATCTTTGCAGGCTGAAAAATGCAACCCGCAAATTGGAATCAAGTAAAAAAAGAAAAAATTATAACAAGTTGAAAGAGAAACAAATCATTTGCGGATTTTCGAAGTTAAGCAAAGACAAAAAATTAGCCCTTATTTCAACTCATTTTGAAAACCCAGCAGAGTTTATCAAAGAAATGAAAAGCTTTTTTCATGATGATCCTGAAAAGCAAAAGATTTTTGATGAATTTAGCGAGAACACCATTTCTAATTTTTATTTTCCATATGGCATCGCCCCGAATTTTTTAATCGATGGAAAAGTTTACCATGTTCCAATGGTTATCGAAGAAAGCTCGGTGGTTGCTGCAGCGTCAAAAGCAGCTAAGTTCTGGTCTGATAATGGCGGATTTCACACCGAGATCATTTCTACTGTTAAAATAGGGCAGGTTCATTTTATCTGGAATGGTAACGCTGATAAATTGAGGACCTTGATGCCCGATTTGAAAGAACGGCTGATTGAAAGCACACGGCACATTACCTTAAACATGGAACAAAGAGGTGGCGGGATATTGGACATTGAATTGGTTGACAAAACAGATGATATTAAGGATTACTATCAGTTAAAAGTTACTTTTGAGACTGTTGATTCAATGGGTGCAAACTTTATCAATACATGCTTGGAAGAATTTGCAGTTGAATTGAAATCATTTTTTATTGAAAGCCCATATTTTACCGGTAAGGAAAAAGATTGTGAAGTTATTATGTCTATTCTTTCAAATTATACTCCCGACTGCGTTGTAACTGCCTTTGTAGAATGTAGTATAGAGGATTTAGGAATAATAGACGAAGAATTAACAAGTGAACAATTTGTTTGGAAGTTTGAAAAAGCTGTCAGGATTGCTCAGGTTGATACCTACCGGGCAACCACTCACAATAAGGGAATTTTTAATGGAATAGATGCGATTGCTTTAGCAACCGGTAACGATTTCAGGGCAGTGGGAGCTTGCGGGCACACCTATGCCTCAAGAAATGGCAAGTATACCAGCTTAACCGATATAAAAGTTGAAAACGGGAAATTCCACTATCAATTAACAATGCCTCTTTCTTTGGGAACCGTTGGTGGATTAACAAACTTACATCCACTGGCTAAAAAGTCTTTGGAATTATTGGGTAATCCAAATGCCAGAGATTTGATGCGAATAGCGGCTTCAGTAGGATTGGCAAACAACTTTGCGGCAATCAAGTCTCTTGTTACTAAGGGAATTCAAAAAGGTCATATGAAAATGCATCTGTTGAATATTTTGAATCAATTTAATGCTACAGATGAGGAGAAGGAAAAAGCGAAGGAATATTTCTATGAAAAGAAAGTGATATACAATGCCGTTGAATCCTTTTTGAAATCTCTCCGGAACCCTATTCCACATAAAAAAATCATTTACGCAGGTAAATGATGAAGTTCTATTCCCACGGTAAATTATTGATTGCAGGAGAATACCTGGTGCTCAGAGGTGCCTCTTCGCTTGCGGTTCCAGTAAATTTCGGACAGTCATTAGATGTTGAAAATTTAGATTCATCAGATAGCCTGTTATGGAGAAGTTTTGAAAATGACAGGCTTTGGTTCACTGCAAAATTTAAAACTTCGTTCCTGGAAATATTTGAGACGACAGATGATAAAATTGCTAAAAGACTTCAGGAATTATTAAAGTATACATCAGATCTGAATCCCAGGTTTTTAACCCAGATAATGGGCAAACAAGTTACAACCCATGCAAATTTTGATCTCGATTGGGGATTGGGTAGCAGCTCCAGTTTAATATCAAACATTGCCTATTGGGCAGATATTGATCCATTTGAATTGCACCGGAAAATATCTAAAGGATCTGGATTTGATATTGCAGCAGCCAGGGCAGATGTCCCCATATTTTTTAAGTTGAAAGATTCCGGTTATGAAGTGAATGAAATATCTTTCAATCCTGAATTCAAAGACAAGATTTACTTTGTATACTTGGGTAGTAAACAAGATTCATCCTTAAGTGTTAGCCGGTTTAGTAAGAGAAAGAAATTATTCAAGACAGAAGTACAATTGATTTCTGATTTATCAAAACATATCGCATTGTCCAAAAAAATTGAGGATTTTGAATATTATATTAAAGAGCATGAATTGATTTTATCTTCTGTTTTGAAAATGAAAATAATAAAAGAAGACAGGTTTAAAGATTTGAAAGGTGAAATTAAGTCGCTGGGGGCCTGGGGTGGTGATTTTGCCATGCTAACCTGGCACGGATCAAAAATAGAATTAATAAATTATTTACAAAGCAAAAATATCCAAACGGTTTTCACTTTTGATGAGATGGTCAAAACACGATGAAATTCGAAAATTTATATAGGAGAGATTATGGTAAACTCAAACAAATAGTTAAGTTTGATGGTGTCAGGAAGGTAGGTTGGAGAAGCCCATCCAATATAGCGCTGATCAAATATTGGGGAAAGCGGGATTTTCAACTTCCCCAAAATCCTTCCTTAAGTTTTGCACTTTCAAAATCTTTCACAGAAACCACCATTCAATATTATTTCAAATCCAAAAATGGTATTTCCCTTGATTTTACTTTTGAAGGCAATAAAAATGAATTATTTGAAAAGAGGGTCAATGGTTATCTGAATTCTATTTTGGATTTTTTTCCTTTCCTGAATTTTTTACATCTTAAAATTGAAAGTAAAAATTCCTTTCCGCATTCATCAGGGATTGCATCTTCGGCTTCAGCCATGAGTGCATTGGCATTGTGCCTGGTTTCCATTGAGAATGATCTGTTTGGTACACTTAAAAATAAAAAATTTTTCTTTGAAAAGGCGTCTTTTATAGCCCGGCTGGGATCAGGAAGCGCTGCCAGGTCGGTTTACGGTGGTTATTCAGTTTGGGGCAAACATCCTAACATCTCTGGCTCTGATGATGAACTGGCCATCCCATTTGGAATTGAGGTACATCCAAAATTCCAAAATTTGCAGAATGCAATTCTAATTACCAGTAGTGAATCTAAAAAGGTAAGCAGTTCAAAAGGACATCAGTTAATGGAAGGTCATAGCTATGCAAATGCACGATATGAACAGGCAGGGAATAATATGACTTCAATTGTAAAAGCACTTCAATCTGGTGATGAAGAAAACTTTATTGAAATTGTAGAAAATGAAGCTTTAAGCCTTCATGCACTTATGATGGCTTCAAAAATGGGATTTACTTTACTGAACGAAAACACATGGCGAATCATTGATTGGATTCGTCATTACAGAGAAGAAAAAAATGTTTTTCTTACCTTTACCCTCGATGCAGGACCTAATGTTCATGTTTTGTATAAGCAAGCAGATAAATCAAAAATAGAGAAAGCGCTCAGGTCAGACTTGATCAGGTTCTGTGAAAATGATAAATGGATTGATGATCAATTAGGCAGCGGGCCCTCTTTAATAACTTAACGTGAATTGAGATGACCAGAAGTGAAGTGTTTTATGGAAAAATAATTTTATTTGGAGAATATGGTGTAATATTCGATTCCATGGCGTTGACCATTCCTTTTGCACATTTCCAGGGTACCCTTAGCTTTCCTGATCCCTATAAATATACAGACCTGGATTTTGCACAGTCTTCCAACAGGCAATTAAAGGAATATGTTGCCTATTTAAAAAACCAATATCAACAGAAAAGCTTGAACTGTAAATTGGATTTTACATCATTTGAAAAAGATATTGAAAACGGACTTTATTTCGAATCGTCAATACCTCAAAGCTATGGACTTGGCAGTTCAGGCGCTTTAGTAGCTTCAATTTATTGCAGGTATGCAGTTGACAAAATAAAAAGTAGCCGGACTTTAAACGGAAATGAGATTTTACAATTGAAAGAAATATTTTCAAATTTGGAATCATTTTTTCATGGCAAAAGTTCAGGTATAGACCCTCTGAATGCATTTATTAAATTTCCCCTGCTTATAAAATCTAAATCTGAAATTACAACAGTTGCCATTCCAAGAAACAGAGATACTGGCAATGGCGCTATATTTCTTGTAAATACCGGTGGACCGGGAAAGACAGAACCCCTGGTGCATCTTTTTGTTGAAAAATGCAAACATGACAAATATTTCAGGATTGTTCAAAATGAATTCATTCCATTAAATAATAATTGTATTGAAAACCTTTTGAGTGGGAATCTGGATGAATTTTTTAATTATTTAGAGCAGTTATCTGATTTACAAATGAGGTTTATGAATCCCATGATCCCTTATCATTTCCAGGAGCACTGGAAAAATGGCCTTAATACCAAAGACTATTTCTTAAAACTTTGCGGATCGGGTGGAGGCGGCTATCTCCTTGGTTTTACAAGAGATTTTGATAACGTCAGGAAATATTTTAAAGAAAACGATATTGAACTGATAACCGTTTTTAAAAGTAGCAAATCTTAATAAAATTGACCAGGAAATTACAAAGTGATTTTGAAAAAAAATGTAAAGTCAGAATGAATATTTTTCCTGATTATTTATGTAATATTTTCAATCAATTCAAAAATAAATTATATTTGCCTGAAAGAATTGTTTTAATGTTTAATATTTATTTTCTACGGTTTTTGGGTGAACATCTTTACCAGAACATCAAGCGCAGAGACGAGTTCCATTTTTAATTTTTTATTGTCAATTTTCTATTGTTGATTTATTGGGTGTCTAAATGAATAATTTTTAACAATTTGTGATTGATGATAGAAAATCCTTAATTATCAATTATCAATTATCAATCATCAATAAAAAATTAAAAAATGAAACTTCCTTTTGCAGAATCATACAAAATAAAAATGGTGGAAACCATCCGCCGCAGTTCCAGGGAAGAAAGGGAAAAATGGCTCAAGGAAGCCTATTACAACCTATTTAACTTGCGGGCTGAATATGTTTACATAGACCTGCTGACAGATTCGGGAACCGGCGCTATGAGTGATAAACAATGGTCGGCCATGATGCTGGGTGATGAAAGTTATGCAGGAGCATCTTCCTATTTGGAGATGAAAGCCGTTATAAAAAGGTTATTCGGATTTAATGATTTTCTCCCAACACATCAGGGCCGGGCAGCAGAAAATGTTCTGTTTTCAGTTCTTGTAAAAGATGGGGACCTCATTCCGGGCAATTCGCATTTCGACACCACCAAGGGCCACATTGAATTCCGACATGCACATGCAGTAGACTGCACCATTGATGAAGCTTTTCATCCAACACAATATCATCCATTTAAAGGAAATATTGAC
>JAIOTR010000413.1 GCA_021106665.1 Bacteroidales bacterium | reverse complement strand
ATTTTACTTGCTAAAAAAATTTATGGAAAATATTTTTGTGACAGGGTGAAGGGGCAAATTAACAAGGAAAACAAGGTATACAAATTGGTTATATTTGACTTCGCCTTTTTTATTTCATATATTTACACCCACTTTATAGAAGACAAGTTAAATATTCATCAATTAAAAACAAGAAAAATGAAAAAAATTACCTTATTTATTGCAGTTTTTTGCTTTGGGTTATTAACAAATGTTCTTAGCCAGAAAGCCACAATGGAATTAACTTTCACAGCAGAGAACAACGGACAATACGTTCCATTGGACAGTATCTTCATTGAAAACCTTACGCAGGGTGGAGATACCATGCTTTATGCACCCAATACTGTATTGGTATTGGATTATGAAACAAATATCGGTGACAGCAAAGCCCTTGGAGTAAACACTTTCTCTGTTTCGCAGAATTTTCCCAATCCTTTCAAAGGAGAGACAAAAGTTAATTTGTATTTACCGGAAAAGGAATATATTAAAGTAACTGTACGGGATATAGTAGGGAGAGAACTGGCTCAATATGAAAACACATTAAACCGGGGCAATCATTCCTTTGCTTTTTATTCCGGTAATGAAAAGTATTATTTGTTTACCGTAACCGGAAATCAAACAAGCAAAACAATTAAAATGTTAAATGCAAATAGCAATTATAATTATGGAGAAAAATGCAAAATAGTTTACAATAAATATGAGGACAAAATAGTTGGTTTTAAATCTCAAAAAGCCATTAATAATTTTGTATTTAACCTGGGAGACGAATTACAATATACAGGATATGCAAATACCATAGATGGCATTTTTGGCAGTGATGTAATAGTTGACGCACCACAAACAAATACAAATTATGAGTTTTCAATTATAAAAGGACTTAGATGCCCTGGAACACCCTCTGTAACCGACATTGACGGCAACGATTACAATACAGTGCTCATTGGCTCCCAGTGCTGGATGAAAGAGAACTTAAAAACCACCACGTACCAACACGGTACATCAATACCAAACATAACTTATGAAATCGCCTGGATTAATCTCACAACAGGAGCGTATGTATGGTATGATAATGATATTAGTTGGAAAGAATTGTACGGTGCATTGTATAACTGGTATGCAACATTTGATTACAACGGACTTTGCCCAATTGGATGGCATGTGCCTACTCATGATGAATGGACAGCATTGACAGACTTTATTGGAGGAACAGCCGAACCTCATGGCAACGAGTTAAAATCCTGCAGGCAGGTCAATTCTCCATTGGGAGGAGACTGCAACACCACAGAGCATCCGCGGTGGAATGAACACAGTACACACTATGGCACAGACGATTACGGCTTTTCAGGTCTTCCGGGCGGCTTCCGTGGCGATCTTAGTGCTTCTTTCAACGCCATTGGCATCAGCGGTCACTGGTGGTCTTCTACGGAGTACTCCTCAAGCCAAGCCTGGTTCTACGGCCTGAATTACCTCAATGGCAACGTGACCGGGGTCAGCGACTATATGAAAATGGGCAAATCTGTCCGTTGTCTCAGGGATTAGTTATGAGCTTGCCAAGAACCGTTTGAGATTGCACCATCATAATTATTAACTGAATCATATGCAACAATGCCTGAGCCTGTGTTTAAAGGGTATTGAGCGATAGAATCTCTTAAATCCGTGAGAAGGATATTGTCAACACGACCGGATAATCCATTTGAATAGGCTGTATCTGAGTTATTTTAAAACCAAGAGCTAAAGGAAGGTTCTTGAAAGGTATTTAATTGATCACAAAAGTTCAAACTTATCATAATATAATATACCCGTATTTTGTGATAATATTTTGGTTTATTATCCCTTATTATGTGTTGATGTTGTGTAATAAATGCCCTTATTTTATGTCGGAGACTAAAATGTTTGTTATATTTGTAAAATGATTTACAGAGATATTATTGATGAATTAATTCTTTGGTTCGGGAAAAACATCAGAGAGGGGAAGTGTATTGTCTGGACTTGTGCCTTTGATTTAACTGATTTCTTTAATGTCTTTTCCAGGAATAAAACCTTCTAAAAACAAATCGCAGGGCATACACAAAATTCCATTTTTTTTTAATTTTTCATTACCGCGGTAAAGAAATAAACAATTGGCTTCAGGGTAATCATTCTTAAAAGTCTTTAAGCCTTTTAAATCATTAGACTTGATATTTTTTGCATTTTTAACCTCTATTGCAGTTAAGGTATCCAAACCATAAATAACAAAATCAACCTCAACACCTGCCTTTGTTCTCCAATAATAAAGCTTGTTTCCATTTCCATGGTAAGCATTCCAGGCCATCAAATGTTGGAGGACGAGATTTTCAAGTGCAATGCCATCAATCTCGTGGGGGCTGTCGAGTGGCCCCGATGGCCGGATAACCTTATAGACACCTACATCAAAAAAATAAAACTTAGGATGCGAGATGAGCTGTCTCTTTGCCCTTTTTGTAAAAACAGGAAGTTTATAGGAAAGTAGAATGTCTTCTAAAACAGAGATATAGCTTTCAACGGTTTTTCTGCCCACCTGGCTCT
>JAIOTR010000549.1 GCA_021106665.1 Bacteroidales bacterium | reverse complement strand
TGTAAGAGCATGCTTTCGGGTGACAGACAAACTGCACCTTTCACAAGCCCTGATCTGATAATTAAGAACCTCAAGTGATTCTTGTTTTTCCTGACTTTTAAATAGGGTAAGTTGTTTCATTTTTTTATAATTTATTTTCAATAGCCAGATGAACCAAATCCCTCATTTCATTTGCATGCCTAATTTTTCGATTTTATCATTCCTTTTTGTTGCAAAAAAAACCAATCAATGGTCGCATAAATTTCCATTGGTTTCCAGAGTACCATCCAAAAGTTCCCTTACCAGTTCATTGAGGTCTTTCATTTTTACACCCACAAATACATTAATCTTATGTTGGTTTAATATTTCAATAGGCTTCAGTCCAATACCCGCAGCAACTAAATCTGTAACACCTTTATCAATAAGCCAGTTGGGAATTAAATCAGGTTGTTGAGCAGGAACAGGGAGCAGTTCTGTTTTAAGGATTTTTCCATTTTTCTCAAAGTAAAATTTAAAGTGAGAGCTAAGTCCAAAATGTAGACTTAATTTGTTTTCTTTGAATGGGAAAGCTATCGTTTTCATGATTTATGTATAATTTGATAAAATACTCCTCTTTCCTGACGAACCGGTTCAATTTTACCTTCTGCTTCTAATACATCAAGGTATTTATTAATTTCATTGATATGCAATCCAAGTATTTTTACAAGGTCATCAACAGTACATGGTCTTCTTGTAATTGTACCTAAAATTGCTGCTTCTGCATCCTTCCGGTACGATTGAATATTTTTCCTTTCGGGAGCAGCAGCAATGATTTCAACATGATCAAGTTTCCAATAGTCAACAATTTTTCTCAAATCTTCGTGGCTTGCAGCATGAATATTTTCCTCCGTACCGGGACGATCAAGAGTATTGAGCTGGATAAGATCGGGTTTTATTTTTGTAAAAGCATTTTTTAAAGCTTTTAAATCATCTATATTATCATTGTATCCGGGAATAATAAATACTTCGAGCCATATTTGACCGGAAAACTCGTTTCTGAAATCTATTAATCCCTGAATATATTTCTCAACTGTAAGTTGTGGTGCAGGGCAGTTTATTTTCCGGAATGTAATTTCCGTAGCAGCATCAAGTGATGGAAGGACAACATTTGCATCTATCAATTCATCACGAACTTGTTTATCGTATAGCAGCGTTCCATTGGTTAAAACGGCAACGGGAATATCCGGTTTTTTTCGTTTAATAAATTGCAGAACATCACCTATTCTCGAGTTAAGAGTTGGCTCCCCAGCACCTGAAAAAGTTATATAATCAGGGTTGGGATTATTTATAAAATAATGTTCTAACTCGCTTGTAACTTTATCATAGGGGATGTATTCTTTTCTTTCAGTTGTCAGCTTTGTGGTGCACCCCACTTCACAATATAAACAGTTGAGCGAGCAAACTTTTTTAGGAACCAGATCCACTCCAAGCGACATTCCAAGACGTCGTGACGGTACGGGGCCGAAAAGATGTTTATACATTAATTTTTCCTTTTTTATGAATACGATATATTATTCATTTCTCCAATTTTTATAATCATTCCTGTAGCCTATATAATTTTGTTGATGACTTGAAAAGAGCAGGAATTTTAGTGCTTATAAAAGGTTAGCATTTTCTTATAAAAACCATTCAGGATCAATAAACCTGCTTAACTTTTCGCCAAATGTTTCTATATGTTTATTTTCGTCTACCTTGAAAGTAATTTTTTCACCATATTTCCTTGAAATGATAATGTAACACTCATTACAGTTATCATCTATCCTGATATACTTTGCAAGAGAATCTTTGTTTGGGATATTTAAACATTCGTGACAAACAGGACAGAATAAATCTACAACTTCACCTTTTTCAATAGTTAAAGAAGAACTCAAGATACTTGTATAGTTTCCGATTTCTTCATGCAATAATATTATACCTACTTTGTTTGTACTGGTTTTGGCCGATAAAATGATATTATTATCGGCATTAATTGCACCCCGGCAATGTGGACATAAATACGTTACATTCATGATTATAAATTTTTAGTTTTCTATAAGGCAGTTAATATGCTTATGCTTTCATTAAATTATTTGTTTTCATTGTCTTAGATTATTTTTAGTATTCATGGATCTCTAATTACTTATTTAACTATGTTTGAGTTTTGTAATAATTCCTTCTGCTGCCTTAATTAGTACATACTTAGTCGGGGCTGAAGTTAATAAGGGGTGTGTTCCGATTTGGTAAGAGATTAATTCGTAAACAGTAACCTTTTTTTGAATCGCCATTCCGATTAAGTTAATAATCTCTCCTGTTGATTTTCCACCCCACACTTCACCACCTATAATAGAACCGTCAGATGGGGAAGCGTATAGTTTGACAGTTAATTGAGAAGAATCAATAAAAGCCCCTGGGTGAGTATCAAAATCAGCAAATTCAGAGGATACGAGGTCAACATTAAATTCCTTTGCATTGTTTTCATTCACTCCTGCTGCAGCCATTGCCAATTCATTAATCTCAGTTGAAAATATTGCAATTGTACCCGTATTCCAATCTATAATTTTAATGCCGAATAGATTATACCCTAAAACCCTGGCTTCTGCTGTTGCAGTTGACGCTAACATAATGTGATCCAGTCTTCCGGTGATAAACCCCAATGTTTCTGAACAGTCACCAATTGCACAAACATTTCTAATATTTGTTCTTTGAAAATTATCAACCTTGATGGCATTCTCGGAATTCAATTCCAATCCAGCCTTTCTGGCTAATTCTGTATTTGGGATATAACCTATGGCCATTATTACCAAATCGGCTTTTATAATTTCACCAGTATTTAATCGTACACCCGTAACTTTTCCATTTTCCCCTACAACCTCTTTTACCAGGGTTGAAGTTAATACATTGATTTTAGTCTCCTTCAATTTTTCAGTAGCAATTTTACTGAGTTCCCCCGAAAAAGCTTTGTTAAAACAATATGGTTCGCTTTCTATTATCGTAATTGATTTATCGGGATGCAATGCAAGCTGTTCGGCAAGTTCTGCTCCGATAAATCCTCCTCCCACAATAACAATATGTTTGGCCCTGTCAGTTTTCTTTTTGAGTTCTTCAATGTAATTGTAACTCTTTTTTACATATTCAACCCCGATAAGATCATAACCTGGGATAAATGTGGGGACAACAGGGGTAGATCCTGTTGCAAATATCAACCTATCGTATCCATACGAATTACCTGACTTAACTGTAAGTACTTTAGCTGACAAATCAATATTTTCAACCGGATCAACTATAACATCACCTCCAAGGTCGATAAATGGTTTTGGGCCCATTACATTTTTATCCAAATTGCCTAAATCATGAAAAACATAAGGAATACCGCATGGAACCAACCCCTTTTCTTCTTCTTTGATCATTAACATTGATTTTTCAGGGTTTTGTTTTTTGGCAGTTACTCCGGCAACTATTCCTGATGGCCCTGCCCCGATAATAATAACGTCGTAGGTTTTCATTTTTTTATAAATGTTATAAATTAGAATTTAATCAAAATTAACTTTTAGTTGCTAAATATGGATATCATGTAGATTTGTTTGCCTTAATTAAATTATTGAGATTATTCAATAAATTGATTGACTAATTTTCGAATTTATAAACCTGTCCACGTCTATCCTCCTTTTGAAAACATATTCAAATCAAAATCCGCTGCCCTATTTTGACATCGGATCCTTCATCAATTAGGTACTTTAAATGATTCGGAAAACACAAAAGCATACTTGAGCCTATACTAAAATATCCGCAAGGTGTCCCCTTTTTATAATTCTGCATTTCTTCATAGTCAGTATGAATTCTATTGACATTTAATGACCCGACTGCAATCATTACTATTGGAAATAATTTTGTTTGAAAAACAGAACCAATTGTAGCATTTCTATTAACTGCTTTGTGATACATGGTTATCCCTGACAAATATTCTAATCCTATATATATTGGAAAGATAGCTTTTCCTTCATTCTTTTGCGTGTAGGTAAACATCCCATCATACGGGGTGACCCAAAAATGTAAGTTAAGCGGGCTCAGGTGAAAATTAATGTATCTGTAGCCTGCAAATTGATTATAATTATTTCCAATAAGGTCCTTTAACCGGATTTTTTTATTGCGTTTTGAAATAAGCATTCCTTCATTATCGATATTTCCAATATGTACAACTCTTCCTTCGACCGGGCTTATCAACGCATTATCGTTCGGATCAGTGCTAATTTTCTGATATCGATGAAATTTTTTATTCAAACCAACATTGTCTGCGATTCTTCCAATCAGTGAATTTTTTGTTGATAGGTTCATCTGTTCTATCTTAAATATTTTTCCATTCTATCGAATGCTTTATTTATCATTTCTTCGGGAACGCAGAAAGAGAGCCTGATATGATTTTCGCCGGTTGGCCCGAAAGCTATTCCCGGAGTTGTAGAAACCC
>JAIOTR010000321.1 GCA_021106665.1 Bacteroidales bacterium | reverse complement strand
GTTCTGTAGGGTTCCTCATATTTTAGCCGGATCGAAAATCCATGGTACAAATCAGGATGATTAAATAAATCAGAAATCAAATCAGTAACATCTATATCAAGATAATTTTGATACTGGCTCGTGCTTGTTGGCAGGTATACGGGATCATCAAAACTGACAGCAGGTTGCGTAACCCATGTTACAGCATGTTCATCCCATTCTTCAGTTATTTTAAACAGGTATGATTCATTTTCGCCTTGATGCCCCGGACCACCTGTTTGTTCACTATAAAATAAACTTAGTTTTGCTTCCACAATAGTGGCTGAATCCGGAATACTACTTAAATCAAATTCAATAAGTGAGCGATTGATGAACGGATTTAAATTGATAGTTCCTGCCATCGACATAAAATCAAAATGATCTCCCTCATTGGTATTTGGATAAACACTTCTTATTAATACATCTTTTCCTTCATTAGGGCCAGGTTTCAAAAATAGTGTATCATAGTCCTGAGCGAAAGATTGAAAAAAAGATAAAAAAAGGAAAGAACAAGCTACAATTTCAATTTTATAAAGCATGATTCAGTTTATTTTTTTATAAAAATACTACTTTCTAATAATTTTTCAAAACTATATTTATCAATCCAAAAAATTTTGATATTCAATACCATGCTAAAAATGTATGACAAAAACATCCAATCAGTATTGAATATTCATGGTCGAAAGGAAATTAGTCAGAAGCAAAGAAATTTGGTTGGAAAATTTTATGAAAATATTATAGCAAAATTGTATCCATCAAATTGTGTACAAATGTTATATTAAATTTCTATTTTTTATCAGAAATAGTTTCTAACAATGTTGCAATTTCGTATGTGAGTTTTTTACGGGTATAATTTAATCTATTACTATCAGTTATAGCTTCATCTAATTTTCCATCAATAAAATCTGTATAAAACTTTTGAATGGCGATTTTTATTTTATCCTTTTCATCAAAATTAATAACAACTCCAGCATTACATTCATGAATAATTTTTGCACTATCCCCATCCTCCGGGCCAATGCAAAAAATAGGTCGGTTTAATGCCAAGTATTCAAACAGTTTTCCTGGTGTAATTCCATTAGCATTAGTCGTATTATTCAACGGTAAAAATAATATGCTAGCCTTAGCAGTTTCAGTCATTAATTCATCATGTGGTTTGTAAAGGATATTATTTACATAACTATTCAAAGAATTTTTTTCAATTTCCTCGAAAACAGAATAATCAGTTTGGCCAATAAATGTAATTTTTAAATGATTAGAAAAAGAATCATATTCATTCACCAATTCCCGTAACGCCTTCCAAAATACTTTTGGATTACGATCCTTGTTCATAGAACCTATATGGAAAATTTCAAATTTCTCAGATGGTTGAGATTTGATATCCTTAAAGTCATCTGGATCAAATCCATTCGTAACTACTTCAACATTTTTTGCACCTAGTTCCCTAAATTCTTTTGCCATATTCCAGTTTACAGTAACCAGGTTATCAGCATTTTTTATAACCTTTAGCTCCATTCTCCTGTGCTTTCGATCAGCACGAGCAGATAACATCAATTTGTCATAAAAATCAATATTGGTCCATGGATCCCGGAAATCTGCAAGCCAGGGAATGTTAAGATTTTGTTTTATTCCCAAAGCAATCATGTGCATACTATGTGGTGGACCGGTAGAAACCATGGCATCAACAGGATTATCATTCAAATAATTCAATAGATATTTTATGGATGGTCTAATCCAGAATTTCCTCGCATCCGGAATGAAATAATTACCACGAATCCAAACTGAGATTTTTTCAGTTAATGATGGATTTTTCTTTTCTGATAGGAAACCTGCTTTAATGCTGTCTTCCTTTTTTCTTCCAACAAATCTTTTATATGCCGAATAAGGCTCCCATACTTTGGTTTTTAATACGGTGATGCCCTCAGGAATATCTTTTTCGAGGGATTTATCTATAGCAGGGATCTCGGGATTTTCAGGTGTGTAGATAATTGGCTCCCATCCATAATTTCTTAAATACTTGACAAATTTCAGCCAACGCTGCACACCTGCTCCACCGCTCGGTGGCCAATAATATGTTATAACGAGAACTTTTTTCATTCCTCTTTTCTGAAATAATTTCTTATTTCATAAAATCCATATCCAAGAATTAAAAAAATCACAAGCAAAGAAGATGCAAAGGATATTTTTTCTCCAACGCGATAAACCTTGGGTTCAAATTTAAAATCAACTTTATGCTCACCAGCCGGAACAATCATGGCACGAAGTACATAATTTACCCTGAAATGAGGTACAAATTCTTCATCAACATAAGCATTCCATCCTTTATCATAATAAATTTCAGAAAAAACAACCAATTGATCTTTTTTGGTATTCGATTGATATTGCAGATGATTAGGTTGGTAATCAATCAGCTGAATCTGTGCAACAGAATCAAATCCGGGTGCAAAACCATCTAAATATTTTGAAAATAGCTCGTCAACAATCGCAGTTGTTTCAGGATCAAAGTCATTTAAAGCTTCCAATTCTTCATCAGCATTTTTTACAACTTTCACTTCTTCAACAAACCATGCATTACCGGAAGCCCTTGTGTTTGGAATGACCGAAGCCTGATTTTGATCATCCGGTTGAATAATATACCTTGTGTTCAGCATGTTTAACACACTTATATTGAACTTTCCTTTGATCTGGTGATCATACAATTCCTGGTACCTCCTCAATTTAGCGCCATGGTAACCACCAATAGATTTATGATAGAAAGAAGTACTGGCATCTGCGAAAGGATCAACAGTTAAATTTAAAACCCGAAAGTTTGGGTCTTTATCTTTTAATATTAATTTGTTGGCAGCTGTTTTTGGATAGGGTCGTTCAATTTTAGATTTGCTTACAAAATTTTCATTGTTTAAATACCTTTTGTTAACTGCCCACATATCTACCAATATTAAAACACTAATCAGGACAATTGCATAGTTTTTCTTTAACTTACCTATTGAAAAAGCCCAAATGACTACTCCTCCAAGTAGAATAAAAATAAAAGACCTGAATGCATCTGCTTTTATAATGGCAATACGCGCAATTTCAACATTGGTATAAAAATCAGCAATTTGATTGGCATATTCAGGATTTGAATTCTTTTGTTGTGCAATCGAAAAGACTTCCTGTTCGCTTAAAAAATTAAAAAACACAGAAGGGAATAAGGCAAACAGCAATGATAATCCTGCTACTACGCTAAAAGTAACATAGAAAGGATTAACATTATATGAAAATAGTTTGATCTTTTGTTTGAAGTTTGATGGGTCAGTTAAAACCTTATTTAATGCGAGAATTGCAAGTAAAGGAATCGTCAACTCTGCAATAACCATTGTCATAGAAACCGCCCTGAATTTATTATACCCTGGAAAATAATCCAGGAAGAACTCAGTGAGCGGCATAAAATTTTTACCCCATGCCAACATTATGGACAAAATAGTACCGGCCAGCAACCACCATTTCATTCGTCCTTTAATTACTAACAAACCATAAACAAAAAGAAAAACAATCAGTGCTCCGGCATAAACAGGACCTGAAGTAAATGGTTGATCGCCCCAATATTGGTTTGCATTACCGGCCACCATATCTTTATATTGTGCATCAACATTTTTTAATGCATATTCTTTATCACCGATTAATCCGGTTGCGCCACCTTTAATATTTGGTATCAATAGTGAAAAAGACTCAGAAACCCCATAACTCCATTGCGTTGCATAATCTTTATCCAGGCCGGATGTCCTGTTCTCCTGGTCCGTTGTTAATTCAGATTTACCCCGAATGGTATATTTTCCATATTCATAGGTTCCCCACAAATTGGTAATATGGGTTAATACCGCAATAATAGCTGCTATCAGAATAATAGACGTTGATTTAATAAAGGGTAAATATTTTTTTGATTTAACAGTTCCTACCAACTCCACTATTCCAAAAATCAGAAGTAAAAGGAATAAATAATAAGAAATTTGCGGATGGCCTGCCTGTATTTCCAAAGCTAAAAATAAAAGTGTTAGAAGTCCTCCGACAATATATTTGCCCCGGTAGGTTAGGATAACCCCTGCAATAACAGGAGCCATATAACCAATGGCATGGGCTTTCGAATTATGGCCTGCTTCAAGTATTATGAAAAAATAAGATGAAAAACCAAACGCAATAGCGCCGGCAATACTTAGCCATGGATCAACCTTTAATACAATCAAAAGAATAAAAAATCCGATCATGTACAAAAATACAAGGCCCGCCGGATGAGGTAAGCCCAATCTGAAAATATCATCTATATATTGAATGAGGTTTCCTTTGTACTTTACAGAAATCTGATAAGCAGGCATTCCTCCAAACATGGAGTTGGTCCATAATGCTTCCTCACCGGTTTTTTCCCTGAAGTCAACTATCTCTTTCGACATTCCTTTGTGACGAGAGATATCATCCTGTCTGAGCTTTTTCCCTTCGAGTACAGGGCTCAAATAAGCCAGCGACAAAATGATGAATATGATAACAGCAGATAGATAGGGAATGAGACTCTTGATCGATAGGTTTTTCATTTTCCTGTTATTTGAAATTTTAATCTTTTACTTCTTCATAATCCACATATTCACCCATATTATCGAGTTCCTGCTTTTTTTTGGGTGTATGTTCAATTGTTATATCTCCGACCTTTCTTTTGGGTTTTTCATATTGTTTCTGATAATTCTTTTGGGTTCTCTTCAAAAAATATCTCGCCAGCAAGGGCATGACATACCTGAAAAAAAGTCGAAAGGCATAATAAACGATTACTATTATTAATATTGTTCTGAGAAGTTGCATTTCTTAGTATAAGTAGCTAAAATCAGGAAATGTTTAAACCATTCAATAGAAGATAGCTTTGTGCAAAATTATGACAATTCTTTGAATGTTATGGGTATTGCAAATTAAAAAAGAAAAGGAGATAATTTATAATTACCTCCTTTATAGAATTTCTTATAGAGATTATTTCAATCGAAGATTATCTTTTATCCATCTTCTCATCAGAAACCGTTAATTTCTTACGGCCTTTTGCTCTTCTTCTTGCCAAAACTTTACGGCCATTTTTAGTAGCCATTCGCGCTCTGAACCCGTGCTTATTAGTTCTCTTTCTTCTTGATGGTTGAAATGTTCTTTTCATTTTGTATCAAAATTTGGGAGTGCAAAAATAGAATTTTTTTAATTACTGGCAAATTTTTTAATAAAATAATTATTTTGTCGGTGCAAATATATAACTTCTTCTATCTCCCCTTTGTATCCTATTGTACCAACCCTAAAAAAGTTTTATTATTTTTGCGTAAATTTTTTGATTCATATGAAGACGTTATATATTCACGGTTTAGATAGTTATCCGGTTCCTGAGAAAACAAAAATCATGAAAAAAGCCGGATTATCAGTTGTAGCTTTACACATCAATTACAGGGAAAAACTTGGTGTTTATGAAACATTAAAGGATAGGATCCTCAGAAAAAAAATTGATTTTATAATCGGAAGTTCATTGGGCGGCTACCTGGGTTATTGGTTAGCTGAGGATACAGGAATACCTTGCCTGCTGTT
>JAIOTR010000343.1 GCA_021106665.1 Bacteroidales bacterium | reverse complement strand
TGAGGAGTAATCTTTACGGCTGTATGAATTTCAGAAGTTGTAGCGCCTCCAATTAAAAGGGGGATATTCATTCCTTTACGTTCCATTTCTTTTGCAACATGAACCATTTCTTCAAGGGAAGGAGTAATTAGGCCGCTAAGGCCAAGTATATCAGCTTTTTCATCAAGAGCAGCTTTTAATATCTTATCTGACGGAACCATTACACCCAGATCAACAACCTCGAAATTATTACAGGCCAAAACTACTCTAACAATATTTTTACCTATGTCATGGACATCTCCTTTTACTGTTGCCATCACAATTTTACCGGCTGATTTGATTTTTCCATCTCCCTGTTCAGCTTCAATATAAGGAAGCAGTTTTGCCACCGCTTTTTTCATGACACGGGCGCTTTTCACTACCTGCGGCAAAAACATTTTTCCCGAGCCAAACAGATCTCCAACCAAATTCATTCCATCCATCAATGGACCTTCTATGATATCCAGCGACCGTGGATAATTAATCCTGGCTTCCTCAACGTCTTCTTCGATATAATCGGCAATACCCTTAACCAATGCATGCTTTATTCTCTCCTTTACGTTTTTTTCCCTCCATTCATCAATTTTTTCAACAGATTCTTTGGTATCTTTCACTTTTTCGGCATAAGTGATCAGCCTTTCAGTAGCGTCTTTCCTCCTGTTAAGAATAACATCCTCTACCAGTTTTAACAGATCCTTTGGAATCTCATCATATACCTGCAACATTCCGGCATTTACAATACCCATATCAAGTCCGGCATTAATAGCATGAAAAAGGAAAGCTGAATGCATGGCCTCCCTCACTACATTATTGCTCCTGAATGAAAACGAAAGGTTGCTGATGCCGCCACTTACTTTTGCATATGGTAAATTATCTTTGATCCATCGGATAGCATTAATAAAATCAACAGCATAGTTATTATGTTCATCCATGCCTGTGGCAATGGTGAGAATGTTAGGATCAAAAATAATATCCTCCGGGGAAAATTTAACTATTTTCGTAAGGATATTATAAGCACGCTGACAAATTTCAATTTTTCTTTCATATGTTGCTGCCTGTCCTTCTTCATCAAAAGCCATTACAACTGCCGCAGCTCCATAATCCCTTATTTTTGAAGCATGTTTAATAAATTCTTCTTCGCCCTCTTTCAGGCTAATGGAATTAACGATGGCTTTTCCCTGTACGCATTTTAACCCGGCCTCAATCACTGACCACTTCGAAGAATCGATCATAATGGGGACTTTGGCTATATCCGGTTCAGATGCGATCAAATGAAGAAATTCAACCATGACTTTTTCCGAATCAAGCATGGCATCATCCATATTGATGTCGATAACCTGGGCTCCATTTTCAACTTGTTGTTTGGCAACTGACAGGGCTTCTTCATACTTTTCTTCACGGATCAACCTGGCAAATTTCAAGGAACCGCTTACATTGGTACGTTCACCGATATTAATGAAATTACTCCCTTTATAAACGATCAAAGATTCTAATCCGCTTAACTTAAGATTATGTTTTATTTGAGGCTTTTTTCGAGGTTCAGCTTTTTCTGCCAGTTTTACAAATTCCCTGATATGATCAGGAGTTGTTCCACAACAACCTCCAATTATATTTGCAAATCCGTTATCCAGAAAATCTTTCAGATGTCCTGCCATCAATTCCGGTGTTTCATCATATTCCCCGAATTGATTTGGTAATCCTGCGTTCGGATGGACACTGACATAAAATGGAGCCTTTTCAGAAAGTTCCTCAAGGTAGGGCCGTAAATCTTTTGCCCCAAGGGCACAATTTAATCCAACAGTGAACAAATCCAGGTGGGAAACAGAATTCAGAAATGCTTCGGTCGTTTGCCCCGATAGTGTTCTTCCACTTGCATCTGTGATAGTACCTGATACCATTACAGGAATATCCATTCCTTTTTCCAACATCGCATCTTTTACTGCAATCATTGCAGCTTTGGCATTCAGAGTGTCGAAAACAGTTTCAATCAATAAAATGTCGACACCACCGTCAATCAACCCTGATGCCTGCTCTTTGTAGGCAATATATAATTCATCGAATGTTACTCCACGGAATCCCGGATTATTTACATCCGGTGATAAGGAAGCTGTTCTATTGGTAGGACCCATCGAACCTGCTACAAAACGTGGTTTTCCGTTACCCTCCTCTGAAAATTTCTGAGCAATTTCTTTTGCAATCTTCGCAGAGACCAGATTAAATTCATAAGCTAATTTTTCCATATGGTAATCGGCCAATGAAATCCGGTTGGCGTTAAATGTATTGGTTTCAATGATGTCAGCTCCGGCATCAAGATATTTCTTATGTATTTCCCTGATGATTTGAGGTTGAGTTAAAGAAAGCAGATCGTTGTTCCCTTTCAAATCATATTGAAACTTAACAAAGCGGTCTCCCCTGAAATCCTCTTCTGTCAGCTTGTACTGCTGGATCATCGTACCCATTGCACCGTCAAGCACAAGAATTCGTTTTTCTATTTCATCAAACAGGGGTTTATTCATTAAAAAAGTTTTAATTCCATACTAAATTAATACAAATAAGTAAATAACTTAAGTTTCTCTAAAAAATTCTGATTTTATATTTCACATTCCTGTATCTTTGTTTTGATTTATAAACAGATATTTAGCACTAATGTTTGAAATAAAAGAGGTTAAATCGGATAAAGACAGACATCAATTTGTAAAAACTCCATTTGTACTTTACAAGGGAGACCCCTTTTGGATACCACCGATAAAAAAAGATGAGTTCAATCAGTTAAAACCGGAGACGAATCCTTCATATGAATTTTGTGATGCAAAATTTTGGATTGCATGTAAAGATAGAAAATGCATCGGGAGAATAGGCGCCATAGTAAACCATAATTACAACGAGAAGATCGGTAAAAAAATGGGACGTATTGCACGAGTGGAGTTTATTGATGATGATGAAGTTTCGGCTGAATTATTTAAAACAGCTGAAAACTGGCTTAAAGAAAAGGGAATGGAGGCAGTTCATGGCCCCCTTGGTTTTAATAATCTTGATATTCAGGGTCTTCTGATCGAAGGATTTGATTATTTGCCTTCCATTGCTTCTACTTACTATAAGCCTTTCTACAAAGAACATTTCGAAAAATTAGGTTATACCAAAGAAAATGACTGGGTTGAGTTTCGTTTAACTCTTATTGAAAAAGCTCGGAAAAAAGCAAGCAGGGGAGGTGAGTTAATAAAAAAACGTTATGGATTTGAAGTTTTGAGATTTAATAATAACAGGGAAATACATAAGTATACTAATACAGTTTTTAAAATACTGAATGAAGCCTTTCAGGATCTGCCTTATGTATCGCATTTTAATGATAAAATGATTGAGGTATATTCAAAAAAGTATTTTAAGGTGCTCAATCCCAAGTTTGTCAGAATAGTGAAAAAAGACGAACAATTAATTGCATTTATAATCGGTATTCCGTCCCTTTCCAGGGCCATGCAAAAAGCAAATGGAAAACTTTTTCCGTTAGGGTTTTATCACATACTTAAAGCGCTTAGGAAACCAAAACTTATCGATTTGATATTAACCGGTGTATTGCCTGAATATCACAATGCCGGCGCTGCGGTCGTTCTTTTTGCCGAGTTACAGGATGAGATGATGAAACAAGGTATTGACCAAATGGAAACTACAGGTATCTTTGAGACCAACCATAATGTTATCAGTAACTGGAAGAATTATGGCCATATCCAGCACAAAAGAAGAAGATGTTATGTAAAACAACTTTAACAAAATTTCTTTTATTCTGTTATACTTCTGAAACAATTAAAATTTCAAAATCAATCATGAATATTTTCGTTATCTGAATAGCGAAAGTACTTGCACAAAATCTTATTTGGTAGTACAATGTAAGATTATTAAATTTGCAAACTTTTTTAATAAACATATTGTAAATTATTATAAGAAATTAAGTATTATGGAAACTTTAGTAGTTGATAAAACCCTGGCTTATAAGGTGGCCGATATTTCTTTGGCCGACTGGGGCCGCAAAGAAATAGAAATTGCAGAAAAAGAAATGCCCGGCCTGATGTCGATCCGAAAAAAATATAGTAAGGAAAAACCGTTGAAAGGAGCCAGGATTACAGGCTCTCTTCATATGACTATACAAACTGCTATCTTGATCGAAACACTGATTGAATTAGGTGCAGAAGTGCGGTGGGCAAGCTGTAACATTTTCTCCACACAAGACCATGCAGCTGCTGCAATTGCAGCAACAGGTGTTCCGGTTTTTGCGTGGAAAGGTGAAACCCTGGATGAATACTGGTGGTGTACCAATCAGGCTCTGACTTTTGCGGATGGAAATGGTCCGGATATGATCGTAGATGATGGTGGTGACGCCACATTATTACTCCATAAAGGCTTTGAAATAGAAGAGAATCCGGATTTGCTTAAAGAAAAATCAAACAATACTGAATTTAATTCTTTAATGAATCAACTTCGGAATACTTATGTGGATGACAAAACAAAATGGCATAAGGCTGCAAAAAAACTAAGGGGGATTTCGGAAGAGACAACCACCGGTGTACATCGCTTGTATCAAATGATGGAAAAGGGAAAGCTTTACGCGCCAGCTATCAATGTGAATGATTCTGTGACTAAATCAAAATTTGATAATTTGTATGGTTGTCGTGAATCGCTCGCTGATGGTATTAAGCGTGCAACTGATGTTATGGTGGCAGGTAAAGTTGTTGTGGTTGCCGGTTATGGCGATGTAGGTAAAGGAAGCGCCAAGTCGATGAAAGGATATGGCGCTCGCGTACTGGTAACAGAAATTGACCCGATAAATGCACTTCAGGCTGCAATGGAAGGTTTTGAAGTTACCACAATGGAAGAGGCAGTAAAAGAAGGAAATATTTTTGTTACAGCTTCCGGTAACAAAGATGTGCTCACTGTTGAGCATATGCGACAAATGAAAGATCAGGCTATTGTATGTAATATTGGTCATTTTGATAATGAGATTCAGGTAGAGCCATTAAATGATGCTCCCGATGTGAAAAAGGTAAATATAAAACCACAAGTTGATAAGTATATTTTTTCTGATGGACATGAGATCTTTATGCTTGCAGAAGGTCGTCTGGTAAATCTGGGATGTGCTACAGGCCATCCATCATTTGTAATGAGTAATTCTTTCTCGAACCAAACGCTTGCACAATTGGAACTCTGGAAAAATGATTTTAAGGTGGATGTTTATCGCCTTCCAAAAAAATTAGATGAAGAGGTAGCTCGCTTACATTTGGAACAACTCGGTATTAAGCTTACTATAATGACAAAAGACCAGGCAGATTACCTGGGGATTCCAATAGAAGGCCCATATAAACCTGAGCATTACAGGTATTAGAAAAAAGTTAAAAGTTAAAAGTAGAATTTTGAATATTGGACTTTTTTATTTGTAATTCAAAGAAGTTTAAATTGAAAGGTTTTATTTTTGCAGTAATAATTATGGCCCCGTAGTTCAATGGATAGAACGGAAGTTTCCTAAACTTTAGATAGAGGTTCGATTCCTCTCGGGGCTACCGCGTATAATATAAAGTCCTGTATATTAATCTATTCAGGACTTTTTTATTTTTAGGGGAATATATTGGGGAATATTTTTCTTAAGAATTTATTTAAATAATTATCGTTTAATAACCAATGCTTTTACAAAGTTCCGGACAAATTAAATATATCCCTCTTTTTTTACTACCAGAATCTCATTCTTTTCATTCAAGTACCTATATCCATAATCATAGCAGAAATAATAAATATTTCCATTTTTGGCAGTATACAGGTTGGTAAAATAATTGAAATAGAATCCTGCTTTAGATAGTTGTGATTTTGAAACTTTTGTTTTCCCGGATAAATTCAGTTGCCGTAGTATCTGCAAGTTGCCGTGAAGGATTTTATCAATTTCGCGAATTGTTTTTTTTATTTCAGACCTCTTGTTGTTATTATAGGCACTGCGGCAATAATCCGAACAAAATGTTTTATCTACCCTACCTTCTATAATCGTTTTACATTTAAGGCAATATTTAATTTTCATAGTTAATAAATGTTATTCGATTACAAATATACAATCGAATAGCATTATCCGATTAATAAATTTTATCCGTTTAGAAATGTTTAATAACCGACTATTTGGATAGAGGTGCTTTATATTTGTAAAAAAAAAAGGAGTGACCTATGAAAACAATTACAATAAACCGGATAGTTCACCAGCAGGAAGACAAGCTAGCACTGGCATTTGATTATGATAAGGAACTGATAGAGTTGGTTAAGAAACTCCCGGGAAGAAAATGGAGCCAGAATTTAAAATGCTGGCATATTCCTTACAAAGAAGGTATTGAGAAAACTTTGTCAAGATTATTTGTTGAAATAGCCAGCTTAAAGTTTGTTATAAATGATGTAAATTGTTATAAAACAAAAATCAGAAAAATTCCGGGAGAATACCTGGATTTGCTCAAGCGAAGGAGGTACAGTGATAGCACTATCAAAACGTATACGCATTTCTTTAAGGAGTTTATCAACTTTTTTCCTAACAGAGAACCCGATGCTATATCAGAAGATGATATCAAAGCATACTTGAACCACTTGGTGATAAACAAAAAGGTATCGTACAGTACCCAGAACCAGGTGGTAAATGCAATTAAATTTTTTTATGAGAAAGTGAAGAAGCAGGAAAAGACTGAATACTGGATTGACAGGCCCAAAAAGCAAATGAAGTTACCCTTTGTTATATCCGAAAACGAGATTCTGAGCATCTTGCAGGCAACGAATAACCTCAAACATAAATGCATGATTGCCCTGTTATATTCAGCCGGTTTGCGGGTAGGTGAATTAATAAATTTAAGAAAAGAGGATGTAGTCTATAATAAAAAAGTTATATTTGTACGTCAGGCTAAAGGAAAGAAGGACAGATTGACTATATTATCATACAATACCGAAATGGTATTACAAAAATATTTAAATAAATATAAGCCAAAATACTGGCTGTTTGAAGGACAGTCCGGCGGAAAATACAGCCGTGAAAGTGTAAATCGGTTTATCCAAAAGTGGACTATTCAGGCAGGAATAGAAAAAAAGGTTACATCCCACACCTTCCGTCACTCATTTGCTACACATTTGCTCGAGCAGGGAACCGATATTCGTTATATTCAAACATTACTCGGACATTCCTCACCCAAAACTACTGCAATTTACACCCATGTCAGCAACCGGGTTCTGGGAAAAATTAAAAGTCCGTTAGACCGCATTTTGGAAGATAAAGAAAAGAATAACAGTAAATTAGAAAAAGATCAACCATAGTAATATATATGACATAGTCATTTACACATACGTTGTATTCAATTCAGGAAATGAATGTTCATTGAAATGATGAAACCTCCTGTTTTCAGGATTATTTTAAATAAAGGAAAGATTTTCTGATTAAAAGGAAAAACCTGGAAGGATGATTTAAAAAGGAAAATTTTCAATTTGGAATTTCAAAGTCTTAACGGCGAAACCGTTGGAAAGCATGCTTTCAGAACAAGTAAGTCG
>JAIOTR010000351.1 GCA_021106665.1 Bacteroidales bacterium | reverse complement strand
TCAGGTAAACGCCCCTTATCCTGGCCTGGATATTCTCTTCAGTAACATCGAAAGGAAGATCTTTAAAATGTGGTTCCAATGATTGGCTAAAACTATTGTAAGCATTCTCAATTGAAATGGTTTCGTAGGGGCTTTCAAGATTCTCTGCTAAGTCCCTGGCATCATTTATTGAATGATCGGATGAATACTGTGATGGCATCAAAATACCTTTCACATTTTCTTGTCCCAAAGCTTCTACTGCAAGAACCATGGTAACAGCAGAGTCAATCCCGCCGGACAATCCCAGAATTGCTTGTGAGAACTCTAGTTTATTGAAATAGTTTTTGATGCCCATCACAAGTGCATCATGTATAAGTGCAATCTTTGATGTTTTATTAGGTTTAAATGATACGGGTGTATTTTCAATCTCTTCAAGATCGTAAATCCGCAAGTCCTCTTCAAAATAATTGAGTTCATCAACAATCTGCCCCTGTGAATTCAATACCATAGACCCGCCATCGAATAATAATTCTGTTTGAGCTCCAACATGGTTTACATAAAATAAAGGCAGTTTGTATTTATTTACATTTTGTTTGAGCTTTACCCTTCGGCGTTCAGCTTGTTCATAATGAAATGGCGAAGCAGCAATATTAATGATGAGGTCAGGCTTCTGTTTGTATAACTCATCCATGGGATTTCCGATATATAACAGATCGTCTCCAATATTCCAGATATCTTCACATATTGTAATGGCCAGTTTTTTACCTTTAAAATCTATCGTATTAAAAACAGTATTGGGTTCAAAATAGCGGTATTCATCAAAAATGTCATAGTTCGGCAGCAGTGATTTATTATGTGTGGAAACAATCTTTCCTTCAGCCAGGAAACAAGCAGAATTAAATAAATTTTTTCCTTTTACCTCTGGGTTTTTTGTTGGAGTGCCAATGATGGCTGCTATACCAAAACATTCATTGGCAATTCGAATAACTGAATCATCGCATTTGTTTATAAAATCATCAAATTCCAGAAAATCACGGGGAGGATAACCTGAGATGGCCAGTTCAGCAAATACAACCAGGTCAGCGCCATTGCTTTTGGCTTTATGGATAGCCTCAATGACTTTTTTCTCATTGCTCTCGAAATTTCCGATGTGGTAGTTTATTTGGGCTAATGCAATTTTCACCTTGGTTATTTTTAATGGAATAATTAAAACATGATACCTACATTGAGTTGAAAATAATGAAGGTGGGCTCTTTGCGTTTCAAGTGATATTTTATTCTCGCCCTTTAGAATGTTTGAAAGGCCATTATGAAAGGTTACCTCAATAATGATAGAGGTTGAGTTATCAATGAAATATTCAAGGCCGGCGCCAAAGATCAGAGACTCTTTCATAAATGTAATATCATCTTTTATGTCTTCTTCAAAATTTATTGAGTTTTGATCGTCTTTTGGGAAAAATTCATCCTTCGATTTTGCTTTTAAGTTGAAAGCCGTACCCAAGCCAATTTCACCATAATAGGCAATCTTGCCAAACTGATTTGTTCTCATTTTTATTGTCAATGGAACTTCAAGATATTGAAGTTTATGTTTCCTATGCATAATTCCAGAAACTGAATCAGTGAGAGTCATAATCGAATCAGGGTATTCAAGCTTTACATTCAAATAATCCATATTGATACCGGTTTTAAAGAAATAGTTTTCCGTTAATGTGACATCAGCTATAAAACCCCATGAAAATCCCATCTGATTACCATCATTTTTATATTCTTTGGTATCTGGAGATATCCATGCAAGATTGGGTGCAACAGTCACTCCGAAACGGAAAGGCTTTACCTGAGAGTAACAATTTACACCTAAAATCAGTATGAATAACAAAATGAAAACTTTAGCTCTCATTGTTTTTAAGATTATTGGGTAATCCTCAACAAAAATAATGATTTAAAGAAAGATAAATTTATTTAAATAATAATATTTTAATGAATAAGTTATTATTGTAGTTTTGTTGATAATGCATTAAAATCATCATTTATGAAAAAGTTAATATTGCTCGCAATTATCGTTTGTATAAGCGGCTATACTTTTGGTCAGGTGAATTTTGGGATAAAAGCAGCCGTTACCATGAATAAGCTAACCACTGCTCTGGATGACTGGGGAGATGCCGTTAAAATAAGTTTTCAGGCCGGTGCATTTTTAAGAGTTGGTAAAAAATTCCATGTGCAACCAGAAGGCTATATTACGATAAAAAATGGGGAGTTTAGTGTTGTAGATTCAGAGAATAATATCTCATTTAATAACACAATTAAATTGACAACTTTGGATATCCCATTACTAATCGGATATAAATTGCTTAAGCCCAAAAAATTGAATATCCGTGTGCAGGCCGGTCCGGTAGCATCAGTTGTTTTGAATAAAAAATATGAAATTTCGTTTGATGGTTTAAGTCCGGAAGATGAAATTACGCTGGAAGATGCATTTAATAAAACAAATTGGGGACTGCAATTGGGTGGTGGTATTGACATTCTGTTTTTAACTGTGGATGTCCGCTATGAATTTGG
>JAIOTR010000254.1 GCA_021106665.1 Bacteroidales bacterium | reverse complement strand
TCTTCCTGTTTTGTGCATTGGGTCACCCACATTTTAGATTTTCATTTCAAGGAGTTGCGACTGCTCCTGGGTGGGCTTCAATATCCTGGTTTTAGTTTGCTTTGATTTCGGTAGAATATACTGTAGCTGCCTTATTTCTTTTATTTCATCTATAGCTTTCTCCGGTGATAGTTCTATACTATTTTTCTTTAACAATCGTTCCAGTTCTTTGTAAACGGCATAGGCTGAGAAACAAATGCAAATATGTGCTTCTATCCTGTTTTTTAACCGATGATAGATTGGACGTATCCTTAAATCTGTTTTTGATATACGGAAGGCTTTTTCAACCTGCCATAATTGGCTGTAATTTTCGATAACCTTGTTCCTTGACAAACTTGTGTTTGTGACATACCCTTTTAACCCGTCCCAAACGCTGTCTGCTTCATACTTTTCATAATCGATTGTAACATTTATCTCACCGGATAATTTTAAGTATTTATTATATCCCCGGTTGTTTATTTGTTCTGTCTCATTTTTAATTCTTCCGCCAAGTATATATTCATATTTGTTCTCACGTAAAGCATCAATATTCTTTTGCGATAACATGGCAGCATCTGCTACTATTATTGGCTTATCTATTCCAAACTTCTTTTGAAAAACTTCAAGTATAGGTATTAATGTTTTGGTTTCCGATGTGTTGCCCTCGAATATTTGGTAGCCGATTGGGTAACCATGACTGCCAACCAGTAGCCCAATCATTATTTGTGGTTGTTGATGTTTCCCGTCTTTAGAGAAACCTGGGATTCGATAATCATCTTCTTCCGTGGCTTCAAAATACAAAGTGGTCATATCATAAAATACAACGCCAATTTTTCCTTTTAATATCTTTTTTGTGTGCTCAAATGATATTTGCTCGATGGTTGGCTTTAGTTTAGAGTTTAGCTCATCTAAAAAGCGATAAACTGAGTAAACACTGACATCCATATTCAGGTGTTGCTTAAAATAATTAATGGTCTTTAATTTACTGCCGGGATATACCAACCGGCTTAGAACCAGATTCTTAAAATAATTAGGGCACCCATCATTCGGAAAGCCTATTTTCTGATAAATCTTACCTAAAATTAATTCCGGGACAATAATCTGTAAATCAGTATGACATTTTAGAGCGTCGTCATCGCGCACAAAACAGGAGTGGTTCATATATCCCCGAATAAAACATCATAACTTATTATATGGCTGGCAGATAAACATCTGCCAGCTTTTTTTGTTGTTTACTATCACGTCTTTATATTATTGTCAAAATTATATTATGAACATACAATCTTTAAATTCGGAAAGTTTACTTTAAATTGCATTTGAATTATTTCTTATATCCAAACTGAATTTATTTCAGGAGAAACTAATTTTGTTCACATCTAAATATTAATATAAATAAATGAATCCCTAATCGATTATTGCCGTATGAAAATGATATTATTTAGCAAAATAAGTAGAAGATCGTATGCTCTTTAATTCCATTGAATTTATTATATTTTTCCCTATTGTTGTCGCTGCATACTTTGCATTAAATCCAAAGTACAGATGGATATTGCTGTTGATTGCAAGCTACTATTTTTACATGTGTTGGAATTACAAGTATATTATCCTGATATTGATTTCAACATTCATCGACTATTTTGCTGCCATTGGAATGTCGAAAACAAAGGTGAAATTGAAGAGAAACCTATTGTTAATATTAAGTTTATCTGCAAATCTTGGTTTATTGTTTTTCTTTAAATATTTCAATTTTTTCAGTGAGAATATCAATGCACTTTTTGACCAATTTAACATTTTCTATGATGTTCCGGAATACAATTTTTTATTACCGGTAGGGATATCCTTCTATACTTTTCAAACCCTCAGCTATACCATTGATGTTTATTCCGGCCGAAAAAAACCTGAAAAGCATCTTGGGATTTTTGCTCTTTATGTGTCTTTCTTTCCACAGTTGGTGGCCGGACCAATAGAACGTTCAACACGGTTACTTCCTCAGTTTTATCAACATTTTAAGATTGATTATGTAAGAATCAGAAATGGTATCTTCTTGATGGTTTGGGGATTTTTTAAGAAAGTAGTAATTGCCGACAGGCTTGCCGAATATGTGAATACCGTGTACAACAATGCAGGGGATTACGGAGGATTACATGATATTATCGCTACTTTCTTTTTCGGAACACAGATATATTGTGACTTTTCAGGATATTCCGACATTGCAATCGGCTCTGCCATGATTTTGGGTTATGACCTTATGGTTAACTTCCGCAGGCCATACCTTTCACGAAGTATTAGCGAATTCTGGAGCCGCTGGCATATTTCATTATCCACCTGGTTCAGAGACTATCTCTATATCCCACTTGGAGGAAACAGGGTTGTCAAATGGCGATGGTACTACAATTTATTCATCACATTCCTGATCAGCGGTCTTTGGCACGGAGCAAACTGGACATTCATTATATGGGGTGCGTTGCATGGATTTTATTTGCTTTTTGCCATTATCACATTGAGCTGGAGAAATAATACTGTAGCGAATTTTGGATTATCCAAATTAAAGCACCTACAAAATGTCATTAACTTGTCATGGACATTCATTCTCGTTTATTTCGCATGGATATTTTTCCGGGCCAATTCAATCCAGGATGCGTTTCTGATTGTGAACAATATATTTGATTTTTCAACTTATAATGTAAATATTCAATTATTTTCATTTACATCAGATTTCTATTTATCATTTGCTTTAATCGGATTTTTAATTATTACTGAAGTCCTACAAGAAAAATTTGATATCATTAACAAAATCATCTATCCATCAAGTATCCTAAAATGGATTCTGTTTTTAAGCATACTTTTTTCAATATTTGTATTGGGGAAATGGGATGAAAGTGATTTTCTGTATTTCCAGTTTTAGAAATAAAAGATATGAAAGAAAAGATATTAAAATACATAATTTATATAAGTGGAGCAGTCTGTTTATATGCCTTTCTTTCGTTGAGGATTTTGCCTCTATACAATACCGTCTTAGTTGAGAACATGCATCCTGAATATTTCGAATTCACCAATTATGGTGAGCAGTATTACAAAAGTTATATTAAATGTTTTAGGGAAAACTTACCCACACCGGTTGACAAATACCGGCTATCGGATCGAAACCCAAAACTAAAGGATGCAGACATCATTGCTTTTGGAGATAGTTTTTTCGATTTTTCAAGACAGAAAACAGTACCTGAAAGATTGCATGATTCATTGCATCTAAAAGTGCATACTGTTAGAGCTTATTACCCTTTGGACTATTTACACGATCGTGAATACATAACGCTGGAAAACAAAACCATCATCTTTGAAGTCATCGAACGCGATATACACACCCGTTTTATTGAACCACATAGGCTCAATGAAACATGGAATGATGGGAGGAAATATAGCTATTTCCAAAGAAAAACCCTATTTATCAGAAAGAACATTTTCGTTGAAAATACTGAAGAATTATATTCCGTATTGCTGAAGGGTAGTTTTCTTACATCAGAAATATACTCATGGATTGCAACATTGAAGTTCAATTTATTTAAATACATGCCGCCGGCAACATCACTCTATAATTTTACAGCCTTTGACTTTCCGGTATTGTTTTGGGGTATGACGGTGAATGATGAAAACACAAGTTTTTATTTTGACCATACTGACGAGCTGATTGATATTTATTGTGATAATATAACTGATATTTCAAAAAAGCTGAAAGAGACCTATAACCTGGATATGATATTTTTTCCTGTTCCCAATAAGTACACGATGTGGTACAAAAAAATTAATCCTGAAGATGAATATGATGACTTTTTACCAAGGTTATACAGGAATATGGATAAAAGAAACATCCCTTATGTTGATGTTTATCATGATTTTTTAAAGGCAGATACCATTTTGTACTATGGGACAGACTCACATTGGAATAAAAATGGAGTTGATATTGCTGTTGAAAATATTTTAGAACATTTAAGGAAAAACTAAAGAATAAAAGAAGATAAAATGAATAACTTTACGAAGGCTCAGTTTTGGGTGCTTGTGATACTCAGGGTAATCATTGGATGGCACTTTTTGTATGAAGGATTAGTGAAATTTGCAAATCCAAACTGGTCGAGTGTTAGCTATCTTGCCGACTCCGAAGGATTATTCAGAAGCCTGTTCCATTTCATGGCATCTTCTCCAGATATTGTAAATATTGTTGATGTATTGAATATTTGGGGATTAATTGCCATTGGTATAGGATTAATTACTGGTACCTTTTCCAGAGT
>JAIOTR010000013.1 GCA_021106665.1 Bacteroidales bacterium | reverse complement strand
GCATATAATCCTGTATATAAAAGCGGATACGGGCCGGTCAATATTAAGGTTATCGACCCATTAAATGTTAGTGCAGCAACTTATTCGATTAAATTTGATACTACCTTTTTGCATTATACCTTTTCAAATGTTTACGGCGCCGAAGAGGTATTACCCGGAGGGGATACTGCTGGCGTTAAATATGTAAGCAAATGGTATCTGAAAAATGAAGAAACAGGGAAAAAATATGTAAGTGAGGTTGGCACCAATGTAAATTTTGAGCAGTTATTTGTTGACCTCGGTATCTCAGTCAGTTTTGGCCCTTTATATTACCCCGGATTATACCAGATAGGTAAAAAAATCAGTGTTGGGCCTGACGGAACCGATACGCTTGCTGTAAAGAACGTAGTGGCGCCCAATAACGGAGTGTTAGAGTCATCTATTGAGTTTGCCGATAGTACAAGACAATGGCTGAGAGGAGTGCAAGACTTTGATGTACCGGGTAATTCAATAAACTGGATAAGATCAGGAACCAGTTTTAATCAGACCTCTGATGATGATTACCTTACACAAGATGAGGCGTATGATCCTGAAGAGGCATTTGAAAAACTTGTTGACGGAACCATAGCTCCTTATATTATGTGTTCTGAACGTTCTCAGGATCCCAATGAAGCCGGGCCTGTCTTTAATAATATATCAAAATCAAAGAGCAGCAAATTAAAATATGTTGCAAGCGTTGATCTCGTATTAACTCCTGACAAGACGAAATGGACAAGAAGTCCGGTTATTGAAATGTGCCCCGAACCTATCCTGGCCGAAAGAGGTGCAAAGATGTTTCAATTACGAAAATCAGCATCAGTTGATAAGGATGGAAATCCCTCCGGCTGGCCTTCAGAGAATGGTAGTTCGCAAAATGACAGTGATCCGAATTATATTATGTCGCATGGAATGGGTTGGTTCCCCGGATATGCTGTTAATCTGGAAACCGGGGAAAGGATGAACATCATGTTTGGTGAAGATTCCTATCTTGCAGGGGAAAATGGAAGGGATATGATTTTCAATCCAAGCCCTAACTATTTCGCTCAACCATCTAATGCTGTATTATTCGGTGGAAAACATTATATTTATATTATGGGTAGTAAAGAAATAGATGATTTTCATTTTGGGAGCGGTACGGCTATCAAATATAGTTTTCCGGCCTATGATGCAGGATTTTCATTAGCCTATTCAATTGACACTATACCACCGGCATTGCAGGATGCTTTTTTAGCCTATATTTATACAAGTGCAATGTATGTATCTATACCTAGATCAAGAGCAGGTCAGGAGTGGTTATCAAACGATGCGAAAATAAGAATCAGGGTTGCAAAACCTCTTGACAGGTATTATTCTACCCCTCTTGATAATGAGGATAGCGAAAATAATCATTTTCCAATGTATCGTTTTTCAACAGATAATTTAGCTACGTCTCAGTTCGATCAGGAAAAGGCAGAGAGCGATCTTGATAAAATTGCAGTAGTGCCAAATCCTTATTATGCTTTTGCTGTTGGTTCGGGATATGAAAGTGTGCCACTTGAAAATTTGGTTAAGATTATTAATCTTCCCGAAAATTGCGTTGTATCCATTTATAATGTGAGTGGCACCTTAATAAGGAAGTATACCAAGGACGCCCCTGTTACATTTATTGATTGGGATTTAAAGAATCATGCAGGAATTCCTATAGCGGGAGGTGTATATATAGTTCATGTAAAAGACCAAACAACAGGTAATGAAAGAATTGTCAAGTGGTTTGGATCCTTGCGTGTTGAAGACTTCAAAGAATTCTAAAATTTGTAATTGATTATAAAACGAAAAAATATAATAGCATGAAGAATTTTTATAAGTACTTAGTTGCATTATTCTTTATAAGTATTATAATATTTCCGCAGCATGATGTTTTGGGTGGAAATAAAGACCGGACCGGACAGGCGGGTGCAGATGAATTGCTGATAAACCCCTGGACGAGAAACTCCGGATGGGGGGGCGCTAATGTTGCAAACGTTGGGGGCCTTGAAGGCATATTTAACAATGTTGCAGGAATAGCCCATACCAATAAAACAGAAGTAGTATTCTCATATACCGATTGGTTAAGAGGGGCTGACATTAAGCTAATGGCCTTTGGAATTTCCCAAAAGATTGGCGAATCCGGTGCAATTGGCCTGAGTGTTGTTTCTATGAACTTTGGAGATATTCCAAGAACAACAATAGATCAGCCGGAAGGGGGGGGTATCGGAACTTTTTCCCCAAGATATTTGAATATAAATATTGCCTACGCAAAGGCTTTTTCAAATAGTATATTTGGGGGGTTGAATATTAAAATAATATCTGAATCGATTGCAGATGCTTCTGCCCAGGGAATTGCTATTGATGCCGGTATTCAATATGTTACAGGGGAAAAAGAAAATATCAAATTTGGTATTTCATTGAGAAATGTAGGTCCGAAAATGAAATTTTCAGGGGACGGGTATTCACTTCAGACCTTTGTCCCAAGTAATGATAACCAATTTACAACTACCCAAAGAGCGGCTTCTTTTGAATTACCGACACAATTGAATATCGGTGCAGCTTATGATTTTTTATGGAGCGATGACGATTATAGATTTACTTTTGCTGGTACCTTTATTTCCAACTCTTTTAAG
>JAIOTR010000147.1 GCA_021106665.1 Bacteroidales bacterium | reverse complement strand
TATGATCATTTTCTCAGCACATCTTCCGGGATGATCTTAGTTTCCTTAAATTCTTTGATTTCTTCAGGCGTTAAGATTCTTTTTGCCAACAGATAGTCTTCATGCCTGTTACTTATGGCCTCTCGGAATATAGCTGAATCCCTCTTCAAATCAGTGTTTCCCAATGTTATTGCTGCTTCTGTTATCCTGTCCATTGTATCCCTCGAAAATTCAGTTCTCATGATCACCTTGTTTTCATTCAGCCAAATAATTTGAGCAGTTTTGTTTATTCCTGGTTTCCTTTTATCAACGTTTGAATACAGGCTGTCATTTATAATGAAATAGTTGAATTTCGGAGAATGACCCATCTTCTGGTTATAAATAAAATAAGTGCTATCGTCAAAAAAGGCTTCAACGTAATTTCCCCTTATATCAAGAAATTGCCAATCTCCCAGAAGTTTATTCTTCTCTTTTTCATTGGCAGAAGGTTGCGGATTACAACCAATTAGAATTACTAATAAGGCAAACAAATATTTTTTCATCATTTTTATTTTAATGCGTCATAAAGAATTTCTATGGGATGAAAAGCCCTTTTACCTGTACCGTCCATTATTTGTTGGCGACAACTAGTTCCGGAGGCAGCTATCAGGGTTGAATTTTCTGATTTTCTCACCGCTGGAAAAAGAACCAATTCCCCGATCTTCATTGAAAGGTCGTAATGTTCTTTTTCATAGCCGAAAGAACCTGCCATTCCGCAACATCCCGATTCAATCTCTTCAACGCTATAATTTATTGGCAAAGAAAGCAATTTTTTCGTTGGCTCGGTTGAGGCTATGGATTTTTGCTGGCAATGACCATGCAGCTTGATTTTTTTTGTTCCATCAATAAAATTCTCAATTGAAATATTTCCTGATTCGAATTCCTTTACAATGAACTCTTCAAACATCAAAGTTGATTTAGCTAGTTTAACTGCATCATGTTTTAATTTATCCCCAACCAGATCAGGATATTCATCCCTGAATGTTAAAATTCCGGATGGCTCAATTCCGATCAATGGGTGATTTTCAGAAATAACATCTTTTAAAACTTCTACATTTTTAATGGCAACCTCTTTTGCTTTTCTTAGCAGACCTTTTGAAATGAAAGTCCGCCCGCTAATATCATGTTCCGGGATTTCAACCTCATATCCCAGATTATTAAGAATTTTGACAACTTTGATACCTATTTCAACTTCATTAAAATTTGTGAATTCATCAGCGAATAAATAAACTTTCTTTTCATTGACAGGTTGAGTTTGCTTTTTTAGCCAGGCTTTTAATGTGGTTTTGTATAGTTTGGGCAGGCTTCGTTTTGGTGCAAAACCAAAAATTCCCAACAGCAATTTCTTTGTAAGTCGATTTGACAGGATGAAATTTGTTAATGAAGGAAAAAATGATCCGATTTTGTTCAAACGGTGAATATTGGCAATCAGATTAGTGCGTAAGGGGATTTTGTTAGCATCGTAATAGTGCTGCAGGAATTCTGCCTTGTATTTTGCCATATCCACATTGGAAGGGCACTCTGATTTGCAGCCTTTACATGAAAGGCAAAGGTCGAGTATATCATAAATCTCCTCTTGGTTAAATGGATTTACATCGGTTGGGTTTGTCAGTAATTCCCGTAAGGTATTGGCCCTTGCCCTTGTGGTGTTTTTTTCGTCCCTGGTGGCCTGATAGCTTGGGCACATGGTTCCCCCAAATATTTCTGATTTCCGGCAGTCGCCTGAACCATTGCATTTCTCAATACTTTGTAAAAATCCCAAATCGGATGAAAAATCAAAAAAAGTTTTGAATTCCTGTGTTCGCTTTCCGGGAGCATACCTTAAGGAAGTATTCATTACCGGTACTTCGATAATTTTTCCGGGATTAAAGATATTTTCAGGATCCCAGGTTCGTTTGATCTGTTTCAGTAATTCATAATTTCTTTCACCGATCATAAATGGAATAAACTCTCCCCGTAATCTTCCATCCCCATGTTCACCTGATAAAGAACCATTGTATTTTTTTACCAGCTTGGCTGTTTCGCCGGCGATAGTGTGAAACAATTCTACATCTTCCTTCTTTTTGAGATTAAGGACAGGTCTTGAATGCAACTCACCCGTGGCAATATGGGCATGGTAAACACATTTTAGATTATGTTTCTCAAGTAACTTCTGGAAATCTTCGATATACTCAGGCAGATCTTCAGGATGCAAAGCCGCATCCTCCACAACAGGAACCGGTTTGGCATCTCCGGGGATATTCGATAGTAAACCAAGAGCGCCTTTTCTGACAGACCAGACTTTTTGTATATCAGATCCGAAAACAACAGGAAAATGATAGCCATATCCTGACGAAACCAATTCCTTCTCCATTTTACCGGTAATCTCCAAAATTTCCTCTTCTGAGTTTCTTGCAAATTCAATTAGAAGCATGGCTTTCGGTTCACCTTCAATAAAAAACCTGTTTTTTGATATAGCAAGGTTTTTCTTGCTTAACTCCATAATGATGTTGTCTATCAACTCAATGGCTCCCGGATCATATTTCAGAGCGATCAAATTACCTTTTAATGCTTCCTCCAAAGTTTTGCAATGCACGCAAACCAGTCCTTTAACCGGTGGTGGAAGATGATCGAGGTGGAGTTTTATTTCAGTAATAAAAAATATAGTACCTTCCGAACCGGCAATCAATTTTGAGAAATTGAATTTTTCCCCTGAAGCTGAGAATGGTTGCATCTTTAATAACAGGTCAATTGCATAGCCTGTATTTCTCCTTTTTATGGAGCTGTCAGGGAATTCCTTTTGGATTTCTTCCTGATTAGCAGGATCAGATAAAATTGCGGCAATATTTTGATAGATCCGGCCTTCCAGGGTTTTGAGTTCACACTTTTCTAAAAATCCTTCTTCAGCCAATGGCTTAAATTCAACTTTTGATCCATCAGGCAAATATCCTTTTATAGAAATCACATGATCGCGGGTACTTCCATAAATCAATGAATGCATCCCGCAAGCATTATTACCAACCATCCCACCGATCATGCACCTGTCGGAGGTAGAAGTTTCCGGACTGAAAAACAAGCCCGAAGGTTCAAGGAATCTGTTCAATTCATCCCGTACAACTCCCGGCTGAACTTTCACCCAGTTTCCTTTTTCATTAAACTCCAGGATTTTAGTCATATACCTGGAAACATCGACAATAATTCCACCGCCTACAACCTGGCCTGCAATTGATGTTCCTGCCGTTCTTGGGATAATTGATGTGTTGTGTTTCAAAACAAATTCAATTAGAATGCGGATGTCATCATTTTCTTTTGGGTAAACCACTGCCAATGGGATTTCGCGATAGGTTGAAGCATCCGTGGCATAAAGGATCCGGGTTTGATAATCAGTATAGATATCACCTGAAAACTCACCTTTTAAGGCAGATAAATCTTCAATGATATTATAGTTAGTGAAACCCTTTTCCATTTGATAAAAATTCAAGTTGTAAATTTAAATTATTATAAGATATAATCCTCAAAGCAATCGGATAAAATAATTCTCGCAGATTACGCAGACAAACACAGAGACATGAAAATTTATACTAAAAAAATGCTTTTAACAAATCCTTTTGATTCATGCCGTTATTTTCGAGCAAGGATTCAACTGACTTTAAAATAATCTGAAGGCAATTGTAATCGTGCTCAACTCCAATTAATTTAGAAACAATGTGTTCTTGTTCTTTTGGTGATTCAATTGATCGGATTATACCCTTCTCAACATATATTTTAACTTTTACCGGTTTTTTTGGAAATGGCAATTCTGTTTCAAATGAATATTTGGGTGAATATCCAAAATTCCACTTCCAGGTTTTATATTTCTCTGTGACAAGCTGGTTTATTAAATCAATGTCATTTTCTGTCAGGGAATAAAACTCTACATTTTGATGAATACCAGATATGTGCTTGATGATCTTTTCCCTGAACTCCCGGATGGTGATCTTTTTAGTTAGAAAATCCGAAATATTGGCAACCTCGCTTCTTACCGATTGTATGGCTTTACTTTGAAAACGATCAGGCTTTACTTTTAAAACTTTATTCAGGAAATCAAGTTGTGATGAAAACAGCAATGTGCCATGATGCAGGACTTTGTTTTTATAAACATGCTCCGCATTGCCTGATATTTTTAATCCATTTACCTTAATATCATTTTTTCCTTCAAATTTTGAATCAACGCCTAAGCTTTGTAAAACATCAATAATCGGAAGTGTAAACCTTTTGAAATCCACCAGTTTTTCTTTTCGACCAGTTCGGATGAATGAGAAATTTAAATTACCCGGATCATGAAAAACCGTTCCACCTCCTGATATCCTTCGAATAACAGGGATCTTATTTTTTTTTACAAATTGGTAATTGATTTCAGCTAAGGTGTTTTGGTGCTTTCCGACAATTACGGAAGGCTCATTTTGCCAGAGTATAAAACAATCTTTATCCAATATTTTCAGCAAATATTCTTCAGATGCAATGTTGAAGTAGGGATCAGTTTGGGGCCTGTTGATGATAAACATAAAAGCAAAAATAATAATTTGAAGTAACAAATAGGAGTAAGGGTAACATAACATTTACCCGTAATTGCTATCAAATATTTTTTCTAAAAAAAATTAATACATACTTTAGCTGACAAATTTTAATAATAATGGATTGTTAACTAAAAATTAGATACTATGCAGAAGTTTATTATTGGTTTGTTCTTATTAATTCCTTTTTTGGGTTCAGCACAAAGTGCAAGTGATATAATTAATCCTGATGTGAAATTAGTATGGCTGGGATGTGATTTTTCCCGTGTACGTTTTACAAAATCAGAAGAATTTACAAACAAGGATCAGATTTTAAGATTCTTTGTTGATTGTAATAATGTTGTAAAAGATGCAACTATGGAAAAGGTTCACAAAAGGCTTAAGCGTGATGTGATTAAGGATTTTTCATTTGTTACAGCAAAAAATGAACAGGTTAATTGGGAAGAGGTTTACTCTGACGATATTGAATACGGCCTTTCTGATGAAGATTTACAAGAAATGGTAAAAGAATTAAATATTGACCAAAATAAATACATGGGTCATATCGGTTTGGTTTTTTGTGAAGAGAATTATAGTAAGACAAAAGGAGCAGCAAAATTATCTGTAGTTTTTTTTCGTGTAGATGACCTTGAAATTCTCCACATTAAGCGTGATGCTTTTAGGCCGAAAGGTTTTGGGTTTATGTATTACTGGAGCTACCCTAATCGTCAGTCAATATGGTATTTGAGCAAGGTGAGAAAGGAATTGGAAAAGGAGTAGGATGTTTTTGTAAAGTTTGAAATTGATAAAAATGGGAAACCAATAAACTTTCATAATACGGTACAATAATAACAGAGATTAAAAGGGAGCAACTACAAGGTAACAATTTAAAGACTAATCTTGTAAGGGTTATAGAGGCTCTGATTGATAAAGACAGGCACTATTTGCAAAAGTATTATAAGGTTACAATTACATAAAAAACAGGGCTTCAATTGAAGCCCTGCAATTACCCCTTGTTTTTGACTTTCTCAAGAAAACAGTACAAATGTATATTTGATAAACCTGGAATCTATAGCTGATTTCTGCTAATATAAAATTTGGTGGATTTCCACCACTGTTACCACTCATCATCTACACCCGATAAATTTCCATTTATAAAACCATCTTCAATCTTGCGAAGTGTTGCTATTGTATGTAAATGGGTCTGTAAGAAAATTTCACCAAGCCTTGTCTTATTTCTACCTTTTTTATTAATTGGATATTCCTTTGATATAACACGTTCTTCAGATTGTCCAAAGTAACTATTATGATATTGATATTTTGTCAATGTTAATACAATTCTGACCCTGTTATCTTTAACATTTATTTGCAAGATATGGTATACATCAATATCGGGGAGAACATTGCTATAATATCCCTTACCTATTATTTTCCCGTTTTCTTTATCCTTGATTTCAATTACAGACTTACCAGAAACATACGTAAAAGTAAAATATTCCAAAGCCCTTTCGTAAAGCTCATCCTGATTCAATCCTAAATCTTCAATAATTCTAACATAAGTTAGATTGTTATTTTCATCTAACTCCCACTCATCCTCAATTAATTTTAGTGATTGTTTTATATTTTCACTTTGGGAATATCCTGGGATCATTAGAAATAATAATATTGCAAATGATAACATTGTTTTCATATCTGTTGTGTTTTGGTAGGGCAAATATAAGTATTTTTTAGATATTTGTAATTTAGAAGGGAAATAAATTAAAGGACAACATCTAATAATAGACATTGCTTTTGTGAGCTTTTAACTCTATTATCACAGAGCTATACAAATATGTAATAAATCCAATCAAATTATCCCAGTTTTCAATATTGTCGTGCAATAAAAAAGAATTAAACGGTATATCAACTGATTAATCCTTTTAATTGTCGGGGTGGGGAGATTAACTTCGTTGATCTCAATATTAGGGTATCCAAAAGAAAAACCTTTATTCGCTTCGCGAACTATGTCATTTTTATTTCTCCACATCTTTGAGCAAGCTCAAATGCTACAAAATATAAAAGCCAAACTGTCTTCGACAGAAAAGCTTTTTCTTTTGTCGGGGTGGGGAGATTCGAACTCCCGACCTCGTCGTCCCGAACGACGCGCGCTAACCTGGCTGCGCTACACCCCGAAATGAGTGTGAATTAAAAAAACGGGTAGCAAAAATACTGAATCAAAATATAATATTGAAAGAAACAGAAAAATTATTCCTCTTCAACCTCCCATCCAAAATCAAAATATTCCCATTCAAACTCTTCACCAGTTACTTCCACTACCAGGAAGCCTTCTTCCATTCCATGTTCTTT
>JAIOTR010000014.1 GCA_021106665.1 Bacteroidales bacterium | reverse complement strand
GTTGAGGCCATGAAAATGGAAAATAGCATTACCGCTCCAAAAGATGGAAAAGTAGAAAAAATTAATGTGAAGGCTGGTGAAATGGTAGATGGTAGTAAGTTATTGGTGACTATAGAAGAAAATACTAAAGAGTGAATTCTCAAATTCCAAAATGAGGAATTTCCAAATCATATTGTTTTAATTATTCTTAACAGCTTCATCTAAAAATTGCTTTAGTATTATCATTTGCTCTTTTCCCCTGTACTGGCCATATTGAGCAGCACCATAAACAAAGACGAGTCCTAAAATTCCTAAAGGAATGCTCCACAAAAAAGGCGCCTTCATTCCTAACCAAAGCTGAATAATGCCATAACTGTTGCCAAAAAACCACAGCGTTAAAACCGCAGTATAAAAAAACATAAACATTGTCCAGATTTTTGGTTTTGGCCCCATCACACCATAAATAATCGTTTCATCCTCCTGCCTTCTTACCCACACATGCAACTCCGGAGACCAATAATGCTGATCCTTTTCAGGAATTCTTATAAATGCATGTTCCTGTGCAATCTGGCCTGTTACAGGAATATCTCTTTCAAAAAGTTTATCCTGGATCTTTATTAATATTTCATCAGGGGGCTCAGTTGTAATGATTCGATACCTTGGTCTTAATCGAGTGGCTGGCATAAATTTCTTTAATTAATTTTGTAAAGAAAAAATTAAAAATAGTCTCTGAGAACTTATTCCTTAAACACATTGAGAGTTTTATTGTTCAAAAACTTCAGAAAGTAACATGAATTTAGACTGGAATTGGCAGTTTTTAAATATTTATTTTTTAAAAAAATGCAATAAAAAGAAGTCTATAATCTGGCTTTTTCATAATTTAGAGCAGTTTTTTAATCATCACTATATAATCGTTGAAAAATTATGAATTTTGAATTAACCGAAGAACAAAACCTAATTCGTGAAACCGTTCGCGATTTTGCCGAAAGGGAGATAAAACCTGTTGCTCACGATTTGGATGAAAAAGCTGAATTTTCGTATGACCTTACCCGTAAAATGGGGGAGTTGGGCTTATTTGGCATGTTCTTGCCCGAACAATATGGGGGGCAGGAATTGGATACCCTATCCTATATTATTGCAGTGGAAGAGTTAGCCAGAATTGATGGGTCTCAAGCTGCTACCCTTGCTGCGCATAATTCCCTTGGGATAGGTCCCTTGTATTATTATGGTACAGAGGAGCAAAAAATGAAATACCTGCCACAACTTTGCACAGGGGAAGCCTTATGGGGTTTCGGATTAACCGAGCCTAACGCAGGTTCTGACTCCAGGGGGACCAAAACAATGGCCAGCCTTGAAAAAGGAGAGTGGTCCATTAATGGGTCAAAGATATTCATTACAAATGGATCGTGCGACATATCTATTGGCTCTACAGTTCAGGCGGTTACCAAAATTTTTGAAAGCGGCAAAAAGGAGTTTACGTGCATTATTGTTGATAAAGGGGTGCCCGGATTTAAGCAGGTTACTATGCATGGTAAAATGATGTGGCGTGCATCCGACACGGCTGAATTGTATTTTGACGATTGCATGGTTCCTGAGTCAAATTTATTGGGTAAAGTTGGCGAAGGATCACATATTATGTTAAGCACCCTCGACAATGGAAGGTTGTCCATTGGGGCAATGGGTCTTGGTTGTGCCCAGGGAGCTTTTGAGCTTGCTTTACAATATTCTCAGGAGCGTAAACAATTCGGGAAACCGATTTGTAAGTTTCAGGTGAATGCTTTTAAACTGGCAGATATGGCTACAAAGATTGAGCTTGCCCGAAATTTACTATACAAAGCATGCTGGCTAAAAGACAACGGAAAGCCATTCTCAAAAGAAGCCGCCATGTCAAAATTGTATTGTTCCGAAATTGCAAGAGAGGTTGCTGACGAAGCTGTGCAAATTCATGGAGGATATGGCCTCATGAAAGATTATGACATTGAACGATTTTATCGCGATCAGCGTTTATTGCAAATAGGTGAAGGAACTTCAGAAATACAGCGTTTGGTTATATCCAGGCAAATTGGTTGTTAATGAATAAGATCAAGATCATAGAATCGCCACGGGATGCTATGCAGGGATTAACCCGTTTTATCCCTACAAAAGATAAGGTAAAGTACATCAATGCTTTACTCAATGTTGGATTTGACACTATTGATTTTGGAAGTTTTGTTTCTCCGAAAGCCATTCCTCAGCTGAAAGATACAGAAGAGGTTCTTAACAATCTTGATTTGTCAAAAACAAATACCGACCTTCTCGCTATTGTTGTCAATAAAAGAGGGGGAGAAAGGGCATCTCAATTTGAACAAATCAAATATATGGGATTCCCTTTTTCAATATCACCGACATTTCTAAAAAGAAATATCAACTCAAATATTGAAAAATCAGTTCAGACAGTTCAGGATCTTTTAGAGATATGTAATAAATCAAATAAAGATTTGGTGGTTTACATATCAATGGCATTTGGAAATCCTTATGGAGATGAATGGAATACACATGTTGTAGCTGACTGGGTTTACAGATTATACCAAATGGGTGTAAGGATAATTCCCTTGTCCGATACGGTTGGAATATCTTCTAAAAAGAGCATTGCACAGCTATTTGCCACCCTTGTTCCTGAATTTCCGAAAGCTGAATTTGGTTTGCACCTACACACCACCATGAGGCACTGGTATAAAAAAATTAACGCTGCATTTTTAAATGGATGCAGACGTTTTGATACAGTGATCAATGGCCTTGGCGGTTGTCCTATGGCTGAAAACCGCCTGGTTGGAAACCTGCGAACCAGCAACCTGCTTGAATATTTTGAAATTAATTATGTTCCCGTGGAAGTGGATGAGGAGGCATTTGAAAAAGCATATGAACTGGCAATAGATATATTTCCATAAACAGAATTAGGGTATATGGCGGAAGAATTATTTTGGAGACCTTCGGAAGAGTTTAAAACTACATCAAAGATGTATGAGTTTCTTACTCATATTTCTGAAAAGTATTATTTGTCGGACAATGAATACCAAACCATTCATAAATGGAGTGTAAATAATGTTGGCAGCTTCTGGGCAGAGATATGGAATTTTTGTGACATCAAATTTTCTCAAAAATTCGATAAGGTTGTAGATGATCCTAAAAAAATGCCTGGAGCTAAATGGTTTTCCGGTGCACGCTTGAATTTTGCAGAAAATCTTCTCAGTCGAAAAGATGAACACAAAGCATTGATTTTTTGGGGAGAAAATTCTGTCCGTAGAGAGATCACTTATAAAGAATTGTATGAAGAGGTCAGAAAAGTAGCTGCCGGCCTGAAACGCTTAGGTATAAAGAAAGGAGACAGGGTTGCTGCATTTATGCCCAATATGCCGGAAACGATTATCGGCATGCTGGCCACAGCCTCCATTGGCGCTATCTGGTCTTCCACATCTCCTGATTTTGGAATAAAAGGCGTCCTTGACCGGTTTTCGCAAATTGCTCCAAAAGTTATTTTTGCAACCGACGGCTATTTTTATAAATCGAAAAAGTTTGACTCTCAGGAAAAGCTGAAAAGTATTTTACATGATCTGCCATCGGTTGAATCGGTTGTGTTGGTTAATTATACTGACACATTAGATGTTAAGTCGATACCCAAGGCCATAGGCTGGGAGGATTTAGCTCAAGATACAGAGGAGATGCTAACTTTCGAGCAGCTACCATTTGATCACCCTTTGTACATCATGTACTCTTCCGGAACCACCGGATTACCCAAAAGTATTGTTCATTCAGCTGGAGGGACATTAATTCAGCATTTAAAGGAACTGATCCTGCACAGTAATATGCAAAGCGACCAAACTGTTTTTTACTATACCACTTGCGGCTGGATGATGTGGAATTGGTTTATCAGCAGCCTGGCTGTTGGCGCTACGCTTGTTTTGTATGACGGCAATCCATTTTATCCCGGCCCGGATGCTTTGCTGAAAATGGCTGACGAATTGAACATT
>JAIOTR010000016.1 GCA_021106665.1 Bacteroidales bacterium | reverse complement strand
GATAATTCATACCTGGTGGAAATGTTTGATGACACCTCAAATATTTCGAAATTTAATGTTCACCTGTTTAAGTTGGATGGCAAAATGTATCTTGATTTTGCTCCCATCAGGGAAGACCGCTATGATGAAATGATTGATATTCACCTGATATCGGCACACTCCATTGCTCGAATTGACTTTGTTTCGGAAAACGAAGTGCAAATCAGCTGGTTTAATGAAGAATGGCTTAGTGAATTATTCGAAGAAAACAGGGTAAAAATTGCCCATGAAGTGATTACTTCTTCTGATGGCTTCAATTTCAAAGAATATGTACTGACCGCTTCAACGGATGAATTACAAAAGTTTATTATCAAGTACGGAAGCAATGAAGATGCCTATCTTTGTGATGGCGAGAGTAACAATTTTTTGTGTACCCGTTTGAGGAGAGTAAAATGATCCGCATTTTAAAAAAATGGCTTTTGGCGATAGCCCGGAACAGCATGGTGCAACATCTGTTGTTCTGGGGTTTGTCGTGGTATATCCTGCTGAATATGTTTACTGGTTCGAGCAGTTTTCAAAAGATAGATTTTATTTATACCACAATTTTTTTGATTTCTTTGATTATTCCTGTTGAACTGAATTTGCTGCTTTTTATTCCCAGGTTCCTGAAAAGGAAGAGATATGCTATTTATAGTTCTTTATTTTTTCTTTGCCTGTTTCTGTTTGGCTTTTTTAACCAGTTTCTTTTCAATAGTTTGATTGATCATATCTTGCCGGGATACTATTTTATATCGTATTATTCTTATTTTGATATCCTGAAATTCTTCCTTGTTTTTCTGGTGATCACCACCTTGCTGCACTTATCAAAGGAGTGGTTTGAACTGAATGAGGCGCGGCAACGGATGATCCTGCTCGAAAAAGAAAAAATAGATGCTGAACTGAGGGCTTTATCCAACCAGGTAAACCCACACTTTTTGTTCAACAGTCTGAACGTTTTATATTCACTGGCCATCAAAAATGCCAATGAAACTCCCGAAGCCATTATTAAGTTATCCGACATCCTTCGTTATGTGATTTATGAATCGAATCGTGAAACAGTTGATCTTATTTCAGAGATTAAACTGATCAATAATTTCATCGAATTACAACAATTTAGAATTTCTCCTGATGCTGATATTCAGTTTGTGAAGAAAATTGAAAATGAAAGTTTGCAAATAGCTCCCATGCTTTTTCTTCCGTTAGTTGAAAACAGTTACAAGCATGGTATTAAGGGGGAGGTGGGAAAAACCTTCATAAAAATAAAATTAATTCAGAAAGGGAATGAAGTTGAATTTCTCATTGAAAATAATAAAGGTCAAACAGGTGAACCGGACGAAAACCAAAGTGGGGGAGTTGGATTGAACAACATGCGGAGCCGGCTGGAACTCATCTATCCAAAAAATCATACATTTGAAGTGGGAGACGGAGAGAATTTTTTTAGCGTGAAACTCAAGATCAAAACAAAGACATGAAAATAAATTGCATCATAGTGGACGATGAGCCGGTTTCACAGGATATCCTCAAAAAGTATGTTGGCGATACACCGACACTACATTTATTGCAGGTATGCAATAATGCATTTGAGGCATCCGAAGCGCTGATGCAACACCAGGTTGATTTGATTTTTCTGGACATCAATATGCCGAAACTATCGGGGATGAAATTTTACAAATCGTTGAACAACCCGCCCTACGTCATTTTCACCACTGCCTATCCCGAATTTGCTGCCGAAGGTTTTGAGGTGGATGCCGTTGATTACCTTTTAAAACCGTTTCCATTTGATCGTTTTCTGAAGGCCGTAAACAGGGCAATGGAAAGGATTAAAAAACCCGATAATCAATCCAATGCCGAAGAGTTCATATTGCTGAAAGCAGATAAAAAATTGCACAGGGTCAACCTCTCAGATATTTCTCACCTGGAAGCACTGGGAGATTATGTAAAAGTATTTTATGCCGATACTTTTATCATTGTCCACGATACTTTGCAGAGGCTACATGATCAGCTCCCGAAAAATGAATTTATCCGGATTCATAAATCTTATGTTATTTCAACAGGCAATATAAGCTACGTAGAGGGAAATCAGGTAAAGATTGGGGAGCGGGAGATTCCTATCGGGAAAATTTACAAAGAAGCATTTTTGAGGCAGATAAGACAATGATCAAATATCCTTTAGTTTTAATGCTTGTTCCAATCTGCCAAATGACCGGAAATAAAATCAATGATCTTTTTATGTTCTTCTTTTCCTGAACCGGTAATTGGCAGTGGCTCACCAAAGGCCATAAGTATTGGTTTTTTGCGGTGGATAGCGCCGAAGTCTTTCAAATATTTTCCATTGGGCCAGAAATCAGTTTTTATGGCAATGGGTAATACCGGAACTCCGGCCCTGCCGGCTAATTTAACAGCGAGGGAGTTAAATTCTTCAGGTTTGAATTCAACACTTCGGGTGCTTTGAGGAAAAATCACGATGGATATACCATTTGATAAAAATTCCTTTCCTTCGGTCAGGACGGTTTTAAGATCCTCCCTCGAATTTGACCTGCTTACTATAATGGGGTTGCGGGCTTGTATCACAGCTCCAAAAATCGGGTAGTTTACCAGGCTGTCCTTGACCACAAATGTCACCTTTTTTCTTGGTGCAATGATACAGGGAAATATAAGGGTTTCCACTATACTCATATGATTGCTGACAAAAATTACAGGGCCTTTGCAATTTTTAATGTTATCCAAACCGGTGATAAAAATCCGTCCTCCACACCGTTCAATTAAAGTAAATACATCAAAGGAGGACTTTGCCCAGGCAATGCTGTCATAAAGACCTTTTTTGGCCAGGTGGCTGTTGCGGAAAATAATACGGGAAAGCTTGCTTATAAAGACCACACGTGTATTGAATGCCAGCCTATCCAATAATAAACGGGGGGTATCCGGATCTGTGCGGTAGGTGTCTTCTTTAAAATAGATGATTTTTGAATTTTCTTTGCCCTCCATAATCATAAGAGAAAATCTAAAATGCAAATTTAAGGGTTTTGAACAACTTCCCTCACACGTCCAATCAATCCATTTTCCAATCGTACTTTAATGCCATGCGGATGAGAAGATGCTTTGGTCAGAATGTCTTTAACTTTTCCAATTGTTAATTTTTCCGAACGTTGATCCTGTTTTTGTACTATGCTTACTTCTGTTCCCGGCTTTATATTTGCCCTTTCTGTTCCTTTCATTCAATTGATTTTATTCCATCATCATCAATGCTGATAAGTCTTTTTTTATAAAGTGCACCAATGGATTTTTTAAATGTTTTCTTACTTACTCCGAAAATATCGCTGATAACTTCAGGAGGGCTTTTATCAGTAACAGGAATAAATCCATCCTGCTCTTTCAGTAATGCCAATATTTTTTTCGATACTTCATCTACGTTTTCATATCCGGATTTTTGAAGACTGAGGTCAATTTTATTATCCTCCCTTATCTTTTTAATGTATCCTTTAGTTTGTTGCCCCATCTCTAATTTCTGAAAGACTTCATTCTCGTAAAGAATTCCCGAATGTGTCCCCTCAATGATGGCTTTGTATCCTATATCTGTTTTATCATAAATTAATAAATCCACTTCTTCGCCTTCAGTATACTTTATGGGCTTCAGATCAAGAAACTTGTCCGGTTTGGCTGAAGCTGCAATCCGTTGACTTTCCTCATCTAAGTAAATAAATACAACATAGGATTTGCCTTCTTCCATTTTCTGTTTTTGTTCTCTGAAAGGTACGAGCAAGTCTTTGGGTAGTCCCCAATCAAGGAAAGCGCCAAATTTTGTAACAGATGCAACTTTAAGCAAAGCAAATTCTCCAACCATTGCCACAG
>JAIOTR010000313.1 GCA_021106665.1 Bacteroidales bacterium | reverse complement strand
TTTTCCATATCATTGGTTCGCGATCCAAATAAATACAGTTCAATTTCATTTTGTAATGAATTTAATTCATTTTTAATAAAATCAAGCTGTTCTCTTTTAATTCGCATGATAGTTTTTTGTAAAGATAATGATTTGTATCAATTATTACAAGTTACAGGATGCTCTTTTACGTGAAATGTGGAATCTTCTCACTATTCACTTTCGTCCCGGCACAGCTTCGCCCGGTCAGTCACAGAGATAATTGCTGACATTTTACACAAAAACGAGTAACAAATTTACTCAATTTTTGAGAAAAACAAATTTTTTAAGGATTTTTTTGAAAAAAAATTGGAATAAATCACCTCAGAATTCGTAGGTGCTTCCTGGGAATAGTTATTAAAATTGACTTCCCAACACTTTCAATTTCAATTTTTACTTTTTGTTTTCCACGCTCTTCCGTTAAGTTGCCACACAATCCCATCAATGAGCCCCGAATAACTTCAACAGAATCACCGATTTCAAAATGATCAAAATCAACAGTAAAATCTTCCTCCTCATTTATAAATTGTTTAATTGCTAAAATCTGTTTTGGAGGTACAGTAACAGCTTTTCCTTCAAAAGTGATGTACCGGACTACGCCAACAGAACTTAGCACCCGATAATACTCTGAATCTGTTATATTAACGAAAAGATATGATCGAAACAATGGCTCTTCTACCCACTTCTTGCGATCACTCCACTGTTTTAATGTTTTTATTAATGGCAGGTATGTCTCAACTCCGGAAGCTATAAGTTCCTGATATACTTTTTTTTCAGTCCTGGATTTTGTATAAATAGCATACCACTTTTTCTCTGCTGTCATAACTCATAATTTCTGTATTTTTTCCATTTCTCGCTGATGACAATGATTTACGCAGAAGATAGTTGCGGCAGTTTTTCATCTGCGTTTTTCTGCGGAATCTGCGAGAGACAATGAGTCACCAACAACTTACGTATATCAGACATTATAAAATTTGCGATACCAATTAACAAACTTATGAATACCCTCTGTAAAATGGGTATCAGGTTTATAATCAAAATCCCTGATCAGACCCGAAACATCTGCATAGGTTGCCGGGACATCGCCGGGTTGCATTGGGAGAAATTCTTTCACGGCTTTTCTGCCTAAAGTCTCTTCAAGCGCTTCAATAAAGTCCAAAAGCTTTACAGGCTGGTTATTACCAATATTATAAATAGAATATGGCGCCTTAGAGCTGGCAGGATCAGGATTCTCGCTATTCCACTCTACATTAAAATGTGGCGCTTTCTCAATAATTTTTGTCAGCCCGTTCACAATGTCGTCCACGTATGTAAAGTCACGTAACATATTGCCCTTATTAAATATTTTTATCGGTTTGTTTTCCAGAATTGCCTTTGTAAAAAGGAATAAGGCCATATCAGGCCGCCCCCATGGCCCGTAAACAGTAAAAAACCGCAAGCCTGTTGTTGCTAAATTAAACAAATAACTATAAGTATGAGCCATCAGCTCATTGCTTTTTTTTGTGGCCGCATAAATACTGATAGGATGATCTACATTGTGATGAGTTGAAAATGGCATCTTTTCATTTAATCCGTATACACTACAGCTACTGGCATAAATCAGGTGCTTAACATTATTATATCTGCATGCTTCAAGAATATTTATAAATCCATTAATATTACTCTCAATATATGATTGCGGATTTTCAAGAGAATATCTCACTCCTGCCTGGGCGGCAAGGTTTACAACCTTATCAAACCGTTCTTTCTTAAATAGATCATATATCTCATTCTTATCTTCTAATGATAATTTTATAAATCTGTAGTTGCTAAATTTTTTACTTTCGATCAGCTTGTTATAGATGGGTTCATCCTGATTAATTCCTGATTCAAGAAGCCTGCCATATTTTAAATTGACATCATAATAATCATTAATATTATCAAGGCCTACTATATCATGGTTTTGTTCTGAAAGTTGTTTAACAAGATGAAATCCGATAAATCCGGCAGACCCTGTAACAAGTATTTTCATAAAATTTGGTTTGGTGTTATTAATATTTCAGGCTTAGACAATCATTCCTACGCCCGTAGTATTATTAGTTCCTTCGTCAATTAAAATCAGGCTTCCTGTTTGGCGATTTTTTCTATAGCTGTCAAAAAATAACGGCTTGGTTGTCCTCAGGGAAACCCTGGCAATTTCATTCATTTTTAATTCCTTACCATCAGTAATACGATTTAGCGTATTTACATCAACCTTATACTTAATTTCTTTTACCATACATCTAACATCCTTTGTTGTATGTTTCAGGTAGTATTTGGTTCCGGCCATTAATGGTTTTTCATTCATCCAGCAAACCATTACATCGATATCCTGTTCAATTTGAGGAACATTGTTTTCTTTCACGATCATATCACCACGGCTAATATCAAGGTCATCATTTAGTCTTAACGTTACTGACATGGGAGGAAAAGCCTCTTCCAATTCTTTTTCGAACACATCGATAGACTCAATAGTCGTTACGAATCCGGAAGGTAATACCATAACCCTGTCTCCTTTGCGGAAAACACCTCCTCTTATACGTCCGGCATATCCTCTGTAATCATGGTATTTATCAGATTCTGGCCGAATGACATACTGAACAGGAAAACGTGGATCGATATGATTCTGGTCACTTCCAACATGGATATTTTCCAGGATATACCTGAGTGTGCCCCCACCATACCATGGTGTATTTTTAGAATGTTCAACAACATTATCACCTTTTAAAGCACTAATTGGCACATAGCGAATATCTTTCACAGCTAGTTTTGATGCAAAAGCGCTGAATTCTTCTTTGATCCCCTCATACACCCCCTCTTTGTAATCAACCAAGTCCATTTTATTTACACAAACAACAAGATGAGGTATTTGTAATAAAGAAGAAATATAGGAATGGCGGAATGTTTGTTCAGTTACTCCATTTCGGGCATCTATTAGGATGATGGCTGCGTTGGCTGTAGAAGCCCCGGTAACCATGTTACGGGTATACTGGACATGTCCGGGCGTGTCAGCAATAATAAACTTCCGCTTTGGAGTGGCAAAATAGCGATAGGCGACATCAATAGTAATCCCTTGTTCTCTTTCGGCCCTTAAGCCATCTGTTAATAATGCCAGGTTAATGCCCTCATTGCCTTTTTGAATACTGGCGCGCTTAACTGCTTCAAGCTGATCTTCAAAAATGGACTTACTGTCGTATAAGAGCCGGCCAATCAATGTACTTTTTCCATCGTCAACGCTTCCGGCTGTAGTAAACCGGAGAAGCTCCATATCCAGGTATGCTTTACTTGAGAAATTTTCCACAGATTTCACGAATTTTCACAAATTTAATTATTAAT
>JAIOTR010000017.1 GCA_021106665.1 Bacteroidales bacterium | reverse complement strand
TTAAAATAAAGTTAGCTAATATGTCAATCCGGTTAAAACTCACAATAGGGTTAATTACAATAATCTTAATTTCAAATATTGTGTTAGCTGTGATTACCTCCATGTATGTCAGGAGTGTGTATTTTGAGGAGGTCCAGACACGCGTCAGGATGGATTTAAATTCTGCACGTGATATTTATAACAATTCTGTTAACCAGATTGAACAGGTACTGAAAGCCGTATCTTATCGCCGAAGAATATCATTACCTCTGGAAAAAGAGGTTAAAGGAGACCTTGGGAAAGTATTGCAAAATATATATGATGATAGTGGAATAGATATGCTTACTCTTGTCGGAACTGATGGCCGGGTAATATACCGGGCACACAATCCAGAACAATATGGAGATGATGTATCTGAAATATCCATTATAAAAAAAGTGTTAGATGAAGGGAGGTCGGCAAAAGGGACTATGGTGATCTCTCATGAATTATTAAAAATTGAATGCGAAGAATTGTCCAGCCAAGCCATTATCAAAATAGAAGATACACTTAAAGCCAGACAGGTTTCAAAAAAAATAGAAAACAGGGGTTTTATTATTGCTGCTGCTGTACCCTTTGTATCATTCGATAATGAAAATAATGAAAAGATATTGGGTCTTCTTCTGGGAGGCTATCTGATAAACAATAATTTTGAAATTGTAGATAAAATCAAATCACAGGTATTTCAGGATCAAAGTTACAAAGGAGAGGATATTGGAACGGCAACAATTTTTTTTAATGATCTTCGGATTTCTACTAATGTGAAGAATAAAGATAATCAAAGGGCTGTTGGAAGCCGTATGAGCACCGAAGTGTATGATCATGTTATAAATAAAGGAAAAGTGTGGGATGATAGGGCATTCGTTGTAAAAAATTGGCATATTACAGCCTACGAACCTATACGTGATCCAAATAATAAGATAATTGGATCTCTTTATGTAGGCTTGCTTGAAGAGCCCTTTAAGAAACCACAAAAAATCATAATTGTGTTTTTTATAATTATGATAAGTTTAAGTGCATTTGCCGGCCTGGTGTTGATGTTCTTTTATACCAGAAAGTTACTCAAGCCAATGGATAATATTATGACTATGAGTAAAAAAATAATTACCGGTGATCTTACTGCCCGTTGTAATATTCATTCTTCTGGTGAGATGGGAATCCTCTGTAAAACAATTAACAGCATGGCTGAAGCTATCGAACAACGTGAGAAAGAATTACAAAGGGTTACTCAACAACAGATTAGCCAAAGTGAAAAACTTGCCTCTATTGGAAGATTATCTGCCGGAATAGCTCATGAAATAAATAATCCGCTTACCGGAATTCTCACATTTGCTCATTTACTGAAACAGAAAAAAAGTAATAATGAAGAAGACATAAAGGATGTTGATGTTATCGTTCGGGAAACAACCCGTATACGAGATATTGTTAGAGGGCTTCTTGATTTTGCACGACAAACCCCCTTTGAAAAGGAGTTTTTAGATATTAATGAAATTTTACATCAGATATTGAATTTATTTAAAAGTCAAAAGGAATTTGGAAAAATCGTAATTGAAGATAATTATTCTGAAAATATTCCAAATTATTATGGAGATAAAAATCAGCTACAGCAAGTGTTTCTTAATATTATTCTTAATGCCGGGGAGGCGATATCAAACAATGGAACAATAACAATAGATACTTCAATTGAAGATAATATGATCGTTATTGCTATAAAAGATAATGGTTGCGGTATAAAAAAGGAAAACCTTGATATGATTTTTGACCCGTTTTATACAACTAAACCGGTAGGTAAAGGAACTGGTTTAGGATTAAGCATTAGTCATGGAATTGTAGAACAACATGCCGGTTATATAAAATGTGAGAGTGAAGAAGGTATAGGTACAACATTCAGTATCTTTTTACCCATTAAAAATGATAAAATGATTGAATGATAGCATTGAAAAATAAAAGGTAAAAAATGAATTATACGAATGATATTTCTGTGAAGTATCGGATATTAATTATAGACGATGAACCTATTGTTGGGATAAGTTGTGATCGTATCCTTTCTCCGGAAAAAAAATATGATGTTAAGTTTGAATCCGAGTCCGGACATGGCCTGAAGGAAGCTTTGACCGGTAAATATGACCTGATACTTCTTGACATTGTTATGCCGGATATGGACGGAATGGAAATATTAAAAAGAATTAGGTCGGCAGGGATAACTTCAGAAATTGTAATAATTACAGGATATGCTACCATTCAAACAGCAGTTGAAGCCATTAAACAAGGTGCTGTCGATTATATAAGCAAGCCTTTTACCCCGGATGAATTGAAAATATGTATTGAGAAAGTAATTCAGCATTCAACATTACTAAGAGAAAATATAGCTTTAAGAAAAGAGTTACACATGCATCAGGGTTTTGAAGGGATAATAGGGGAAAGTCCTGAAATGGAAAAGGTTTTTTCAATTATTAAACGGGTTGCACCAACAAACGGAACAATTCTTATTACCGGAGAAAGCGGTACCGGTAAAGATGTTGTTGCGAGAGCAATTCACAGACTAAGTTTGCGAAATGATAAACCATTCATAGCTTGTGATTGCAGCGTCTTAGCTCCAACGCTTCTCGAAAGCGAACTTTTCGGTCATGTTAAGGGTTCGTTTACCGGAGCTATAGCAACAAAAAAAGGTCTTTTTGAAATTGCAGATAAAGGAACTTTGTTTTTAGACGAGGTTTCAAATATAAGTCTGGAAATTCAAAGTAAGCTTTTAAGGGTACTTGAAACTCATGAGATAAAAAAAGTGGGGGATACTAACGAACGAAAAATTGATATTCGTATAATTACTGCAACAAATCAAGATTTAATGAAGCGAATAAAGGATGGCAGGTTCCGTGAAGATCTTTTTTATCGTTTACAGGTCGTTCCAATTTATATCCCTCCCCTTCGGGAACGAAAGGAGGATATCCTCAAATTGGCATTAACTTTTTTGGAAAGATTGCGAAAGAAAAATAAAATTATAGCAAAATATTTTGCTCCCGAAACCATCAGGTTAATGGAAAATTATCGTTGGGCAGGGAATGTCCGTGAATTAAAAAATCTCGTAGAGCGATTAGCCATTCTTTGTGATTCGGAAATTATTGAACCTACCCATCTTCCACCAGAATTAAAAAATTTGGTGTTTCAGGATACTATATACAAACTACCTCAAAAATGGGATGAATTCAGGGAACTCAAACATCAGTTACAGGAAAATGCTGTCAGGGAAATAGAAAAACAATTTCTTATTGAGGCACTTCAACGGTCAGGTGGAAATGTCAGCAATGCAGCAGAAGATGTTGGAATGCAACGTACTAACTTTCATCAACTTTTAAAAATGCATAAAATAAGTTCTAAAGATTTTTCTTAAAATGAAAGTTCAGTAATTTTGATGCTTTGGTAAAATCATAATCAAAATGATATGTTTAAAATATTTAATTGGAATAATGGAATAGTGGAATCCCGAAAGCTTTCGGGATGGAAAAAACAATTGCCTGATTTTCTGGGCACCCACAATATTCCATCATTCCAACATTCCATTTTTAGATAAAAGAATTAATATTTAATTTGTGATTGTTTTTAGTAAAAATTGAAGTTTTATGAGTTCTGAGTATAATAATAACCTTCCGTTTTTTAAAGCAATTGTTTCGTAAATAAGTGTATATGTATTTATACACTGTATAAATTCTTTGAACAAAAAATCCTTATTTATTCTTAATAATCAGAAAATCATTCTACAATTTATTTATTAATATTTCAGCTATTGTCTGATTATAAGGCTATTCGCAACGAATGGATTTCAACATCATTTTTATAAAGAATCCTGGAATACTTATTGCCTAAATATAAATTGAAAATAATCAAATAAAAAAAAAGGCTTGAAAGCCAAAATATTATTAAAAAAACGGAGGATATTATGAACTCAGAAAACTCAATACTGGTGATTGATGATGAAGCTGTTGTTTGTGAAAGCTTCACAAGAATCTTATCAAATGAAGGTTATAAAGTAGATACTATAATCAGTCCTCAGGAAGGGCTGGATTTAGCAATATCTAAAAAATATAATCTGGTCTTTCTGGACTTAAAAATGGAAGAAATGGATGGAATTGATCTATTCCACAAACTAAGAGAGAAAGAACCCGACCTGCCCGTAATTATAGTTACAGGTTATCCAAGCATGGATACTGCATTAGAATGTATAAAATTACATGCTTCTGATTATATAATAAAACCATTCACACCAGATGATATTCTTAAATTAACGAAACAGATAATTCCGGAAGTAAGCCCTCTAAGCCCGGATGTAGAAAAAATATTAGCAAAAAAGACAGTTTTTCAAGAATGGAAACCGTCTGATAAACCGATTCTATTCCATGAAACTGCCTGGTTACAACAGGGTGAAGACGGCACAGTAAGGGCAGGAGGCCAACTTCCTGACTTTATTGCAAAATATATTATGGATTTAATGCTTCCT
>JAIOTR010000027.1 GCA_021106665.1 Bacteroidales bacterium | reverse complement strand
TCAATAGCACCACCTTCACTACGGATGTATTTTTTAACATGTTCAAGGTTGATGAGATGGGAATTGTGGGTACGAAAAAAGTTGCGGTCGGTTAACAATTCCTGGTACTCTTTCAGGTTTCGCGAAACAAGAAGTTTCCTGTTGTCCTTTAAATAGAACCATGAATAGCTGCGGTCAGCCTCTACCCGGATGATCTCTTTAGTGTTCAAGTATTCCATGCCATCTGATGTCGGAATGGCCAGTTTGCTTGGCAGGGTTGACCTGACGTTCTCAAGGAGAGTTTTGAAATTGGCATTGCGATGATCATTCGATGCCTTATTATCTAAAACTTTGTCAACAGCTGTAATAAATTCGTTTATATTGATCGGTTTCAGGATATAATCAACCGCGCTGAATTTGATTGCCTGGATAGCATAATGGTTAAAAGCAGTAATAAATATTACATCAAATGATTTATCAGGAAAGTTGGCAAGTAAGTCAAATCCACTGCCATGCGGCATTTCTACATCAAGGAAAACCAGATCCGGAGTTTTATTGATGATTAACTTCGAACCTTCTTTGGCTGAATGACCGGTTCCTACCACCTCCAGTTTTGGGCAATATTCTTCAATGATAGAACGAATAAAGTTAACCGCATCCAGTTCATCATCGACTATTATAGTTTTAAGCGCCATGTTTTTAGTTGTCTGTAACTATTAATCCTTTATGTCATTATTGGTATATGAATCACGACTTTGGTTCCGTTAGGATTTCCATCTTTATCTTTTAAATCCATGTAATCTACCTTCATATTTTTGCCATATAAAGCATTTACAAGATTAAGTCTCGATTCAGTGATTTTTGTTCCCAATGAATTGTGATTTCCGTTTTTTTGCTTTTTGATTTCCAAAGCTGCTTCCCTTCCAATACCATTATCTTCAATTGAGCAGGCAATGCTTTCATCTTTTAAATTTAAGTCTATTGTTAGTTTTCCTTTTTCATCTTTATTAATTAATCCATGACAAATGGAATTTTCAACATAAGGTTGAATAAGCATCGTAGGTATTTTGTAGAGAAGGGTATCGATTTCTTCATCAATGTTTATTTCATAATCGAATTTTTCTTTAAACCGGATTAATTCAAGCTGAAGATATAGTTCGAGGGCATCTATTTCGTCTTTAATTGGAATGGCAGTATGCTGCGAGTTTTCAAGTGTTTTGCGCATCAGGCTCGAAAATTTTGTGAGGTAGTTATTGGTTGAAATTTTGTCGTGCTGGTACATATAATACTGAATAGAATTCAAAGTATTGAAAATAAAATGAGGGTTCATTTGTTGCCGTAAATTCTTCTGTGTTATTTCAGAAATTTTGTGGTTCATCTCTGTTATTTTCCTTTTAGAATTCAGACGATTTTGACGAATAAATAAGATCCCAAGCAGTATAACCAGCACAACCAGTCCAATTGATCCATACATATAATACTTATGCTGTTTCAGTTTTAAAGAAAGCAATTCCAATTCCTGTTTTTGTTTTTCGGTTTCATAACTTGTACGGGCATCAGACAATCCTTTGCTATATTTAATCATTTCCAGCGAGTCACTATATTGCTTATGCAGTACAAAGTTATCATAAGCTTTAGGGTAATCATCAAGGTCAACAAACATACCGCTGATATCTTTATACAACCACGACAGGTTATACCAATCTTTAGCTTCCATGGAGTAATTGATACTTTCTTTATAATATTTAATCGCCTTTTTATATTCCTTTTTATCCCTGTAAATTGTGCCAATATTCCCATAGGCATTGGTAATACTCGTTAACCGATTGATAGGGATGCTGTATTCAAGCGAATGGAGAAAATAGTCAAGCGCTGTTTCCAGTTCATTGTTGAGATAGTGGTTCCATCCGATTCTCAATAAAAGAAATGAGATGCCAATAGTATCCTTCATTTCTTTTTTTAGTTTAAGGGATTCATTGTATTGCTTGATGGCATAAGTGAAATTGCTATCTTTTTCCATACCAATATCACCCAACAAAAAATAGGCTTCCGAAGTATATTTAATATTTTTTTCTTTCAGTGAAGCATCTGCCATCATAATAAGGCTCTTTCGTCTTTCTTCGGTATTGTCAATGTTTTTGTAAACATATGCAAGTCCATTATAGGCACTGGGCAGAATACCTATTAATTTATTTTCTTTGGCAAATTCAATGTTTTTTGTATAGGCCTCAATGCATTCGATAAACTTCCCATCGTACAATAAATTCCATGCACGAAAATTATTGGCAAGGCCAAGTTCCTTTAGATTTTCTGATTCATATAACTTCTCTGCCACTATGTTCATTTCATCTAAAGCGCCTGAAATATCTTTTTTGTAATGTAAAACTTCTGCATTTGCCCAATGTAATTGATACGATATCTGTAAGCTATTCTTCTTAGCATACATAAATGCATCATGTACGACTTTCTCTGCTTCCGAAACCTCTTTAATCCTGTTATAAGCAAAAGCCAGTCGTGCCATTGTATTTAACCTGGCAGTATCGTAAATATCTTTAGATAAAACGTTTTTGAGACTATCAACTTTGCTTGTATCCTTTGCACTGATAAACAGCGATAACAGCAAAAATAGAACTACAAGGCTTATTGTGATTCTTGTTTCCAAAATCTATATATTTTTTATAGTGAGGTACAATTTATTTTATGCAAATATAATAATCACCTGGTCACGAAAATAATATACCTTTCAAAATGCAAGTTTGGACTTTCAAATGGATGATTTGAACCAATTAAAATAAAGATACAGATTGTAAAAATGATATTCCAAAATATTGATTTTTGTATTATTGAATCAAAAATAGTAATTTTATAACAAATAAAAAACCGTGACCGAAGAGTTTCTGCATTACATATGGAAATACAAGCAGTTTTCACAAAACCTGACATTAACAAATGGAGAAGATTGTACCATCATTGATCCCGGAATACATAATTTCGATTCTGGTCCTGATTTTTTTAATGCAAAAATTAAAATAGGGGATACATTATGGGCGGGAAATGTTGAAATACATGTAAAATCATCAGACTGGTATTTGCATAAGCACCATAAGGATATGGCTTATGAAAATATTATTTTACATGTTGTTCATCATCAGGATCAAAAGATATATAGAATTAATAAAGAGGAGATTCCAGCATTTGAATTAAAGGATAGATTTAATCACTCATTATATGCACAATATAGTGATTTTATGACAAATAGAAACTGGATACCCTGTGAGAAAATGTTGGATACAGTTAACAGGTTTGCGATCAACAACTGGTTGGACAGGATAATGATTGAGCGATTGGAAGCCAAAGCCATTGAGATTGAGAAACAGCTAATATATAATGGCAACGACTGGGAGCAAACATTTTATGAGTTTCTTGCCAGGAACTTTGGGTTTAATGTCAATTCATTACCATTTGAATTGTTAGCAAAATCATTACCTTTAAAATTTCTTTTAAAGCACAAGGATAATAAATTTCAGCTCGAATCATTATTGTTCGGGCAATCCGGTTTATTGAATCAAAAGTATAAAGATGATTATCCGAGTCAACTATTTAAAGAATATTCATTTTTAAGTAAGAAGTACAATTTAAAATCAATTGATACTCATTTATGGCGGTTCATGCGGTTACGCCCTTCAAATTTCCCAACCATTCGGATAGCGCAGTTAGCTGATTTAATATATAATTCATCTCTTTTATTTTCTAAAATTATAGAAACTGAAAAGTTCAAAGAATTAATACGAATGTTTGAGGTTTCAGAATCGGAATATTGGAAGGCACATTATGTTTTTGATAAGAAAGCTGTAAAACGTGATAAAAGAATGGGAATGAATGCTATTAATCTGGTTATTATAAATACAGTTACACCTTTTTTGTTTGTATATGGCAGGACTCACAATAATCAGTCTTTTATCGACAGGTCATTAAAGTTTCTTGATACAATACCAGGGGAAACAAATGCAATTATCAGGAAATGGGGGGATATGGGGATGAGCATTCGTACTTCCTTCAATACCCAAGCGCTTCTTCAATTAAAGAAACATTATTGCAACAAAAGAAAATGCCTGAATTGCGGAATTGGGAACGAAATATTTAAAAGTGCCAGGTAATTTCGTAACAATGCCTTAGTTATTTTGTAAAGCATTTTTTGCTCAGTAGATAAATAAAATACCTTATTTGTACTTCCCATTTTCGTATCTTTGTTCCATTAAATTTCAATTGATGGAAAGATTTTCGAGCCGGACAAAAATACTGATTGGAGTAGCGATGCTGTTCTTCATTATCGTGCTTGGAGTAACGGGTTACATGCTTATTGAGGAGGATGGTTTTCTGAATGCTTTGTACATGACCGTTATAACGGTTTCGACGGTAGGTTTTGGGGAGATTCATAGATTAAGCCCGGAAGGGAAAGTTTTCACCATGTTTCTAATCATAATTAGTTTTACTACTTATGCTTATGCACTTACAACTATTTCAACTCATTTTTTTGAAGGTCAGTTGAAATTACTTCTTAGTGGTTATGGAACTAAATATATAAAAAAAATGCGAAATCATGTTGTTATATGTGGCTTTGGCAGAAACGGCCAACAGGTTGCAAAAGAGCTGAAAGCTCATAATCTTCAGTATGTGGTCATTGACCAGAATCATGATGAGGTAATGAAAAATATGGAAAAAACTGCCGGATTTGTTGAGGGAGATGCCACACAAGATGAAGTATTGTTAAAAGCAAATATCGGGACAGCGAAAGCTTTGATATCAACGCTTCCTGTTGATGCTGATAATTTATATGTTGTCCTGACGGCACGTGCATTAAATGCTAATCTTGAAATTATTAGCCGGGCTGCAAGTGAAAGTTCTGAAAAAAAACTCAGGATGGCTGGGGTTAATAATGTAGTGATGCCTGAGAGGGTAGGAGGGGCTCACATGGCTAACCTGGTGACCACCCCAGATATAATTGAGTTTTTGGACCATGTATCTGTGCATGGTGAGGATCCGACAACCCTGGAACAATTTGAGTGTCCCGAAGTATCATCTGCTTCAGAAATCAAAACCATTGGTGAATTTGCTATTAGAAAGCTTACAGGGGCGAATATTATCGGATTTAAAACTCCGGATGGCAGGTATATTCTGAATCCGAAACCAGAAACAAAAGTAATCCCGGGGTCAAAGCTTTTTGTTCTTGGAACACCTGAGCAGATTGAAAGCATGCGAACAACTTTACTTGACAAGGAATAAGTAGTCGGACAATGCGCATTTGCCTATCTTTATTAAGACAATTCGTTTTTTGGATTTTAATCTTCGCGCTAACCAGATTAGTATTTCTGATTTATTATTATCCATCAATTAAAATTGAAGGCGTTAGTTTTTATGAGTTGATATCAACTTTTTGGTATGCACTCCCGGTTGATATTTCAACTGCAAGTTATATCCTTGTATTACCATTTATTATATTGCTTGTTCAATCAATATTTCCAATAAAATGGATAAATTATCTCAATTATATTTATACGGCAATAGTTCTTCTTACTTATTTGTTAATTACTGTTACTGAACTTGGTATTTATGAAGAATGGAAAACCAAATTAAGTTATAAAGCGCTCCACTATTTGTCCAACCCGTCTGAAGTATATAATTCCGCATCAACAAAAACCTTTTTTGTATTGATTTTATTACTTTTATTCCAGTTTGCTGTTGGATTTTATTTCTATAAGAAATATTTATATTTGCCTATACAGAAACATAATAGGAACATTTTATTATCATTAATTTTTGGAATAACTATACCGGGTGTTCTATTTCTCGGCATTCGTGGAGGGTTTAAGGAAATACCTATTAATCAAAGCAAATCTTACTTCTCTACTCATAATATATTAAATTTAGCTGCAATTAACTCTGGATACAGTTTTTTAAAAAGTAGCATTGATAATTTTGAATTCAGGGAAAAAAATCCTTTTAACTTTTTAGATCAGGATGAAGCAATAGAAATTGTGGACAATTTACATAAGGTTGAAAAAGATACAACGATTTATATTCTTAATACAAAGCGGCCCAATATTGTTTTGCTCATACTTGAAAGCTGGTCGGCAGATGTAATAGAATCAATTAGTGGGGATACCGGAATTACTCCATGCTTTAAACAACTTGAGCAAGATGGAATTTTATTTACGAATATATATGTTACCGGAAATAGGTCTGATCAGGCAATGGTCAGTATTTTTGGAGGATTTCCAGCCACACCAATTGTCTCCCTTTCGCATAATCCCGATAAGATATCCAAATTACCCAGCCTTATTAAAATTTTAAATAAAGAAGGATACAATACATCTTTTTATTTTGGGGGACAACTGATATATGGTGGTATTAAATCATACCTGATGGTAAATGGATTTGACAGGATAAAGGAGGTTTATGATTTTGATAAGGATTTGCCACGGGGCAAACTGGGTATACATGATGAATTTATTTTAAATGAGCAATTGTTTGATCTGAAAAGTGAATCCGAGCCTTTCTTGTCAACTGTATTTACATTGAGTTCTCATTCCCCTTATGATCAGCCAAAGAGTGAAACTTTAAACTTTGCAGATACTGAAAATGACTTCCTTAATTCAGTTTACTATACTGATAATTGTCTTTGCAAATATTTCGAAGAAGCCAGATCACAGCCTTGGTATAGCAACACTTTATTTATTATTGTAGCCGATCACAGTCATGGTTCCCATAAAAACTGGTCGGTACTTTCAAAAGAATATCGCAGGATACCGTTGTTGTTTATGGGTGATGTAGTTAATGAGGAATTCAAAGGACAAAAGATAAACAGAATAAGCTCGCAAAATGATATACCGGCAACATTGCTTCAACAGCTTGAGCTTGATAACTCGGAGTTTTACTGGAGCCGTGACCTGTTCAATCCTTATTCACCTGAGTTTGCTTATTTTGAGGCTACCGAAGGAGTAGGATGGGTAAGCCACGATGGCTACTTTGTTTATCATAGAAAATTAAATGACTATTTTGCTATTGAAATCCTACCAGGAAAAGAAGACAAAGTACTCAAGGAGGGTAAAGCGTATCTTCAGGTAGTTTTTCAGCAGTTTCTTGATTTGTAGTTCGATTCAAATAAGAGTGTCAATAGATAAAACTTAAGGTATAAAGAGCTTATTTTATAGAAGTATCCTTTGAATTTTTCTTCGATCCAGTCTTTGGGTTTTTATCAGTAGCTCGGGATGATTTGCCTGAGGTATTTTTTTGCTTTTTCTTTAAATCAGGTTTTAAAGGATCATCAATATCAATATCGATATCATTTTTGATTTTATCAGCCTCCCTCGTTATTTCACTTTTAATGTCATTGGTAGCTCTCCTCAATTCGTTTATACCTTTCCCGATCATCCTTGCAAACTCAGGTATTTTTTTTGGCCCAAAAACCAGGTAGACCACAATCACGATCAGGAGGATTTCTCCGCCACTAATATTAAAAAATAACAGAAAGTTATTCATTGCATTATCCTTGACACAAAGATAAAAAAAGTCTTCCAAACGGAAGACTTTAAATATTTATCCTGATTTGTTTATTTTTTCTTCTTCTTCGGTGTTAATTGCTCTGCTTTATTATCTTTTCTGATTTTAATAAGATCATAAGCAATAGGGCTTGCATTAAACAACGATGAATATGTTCCTACAAACACTCCGATTAATAATGCAAAAGTAAATCCGCGGATAATTTCACCACCAAAAATAAAGATTATTAATAATACAACTAATGTAGTACCTGATGTGTTGATCGTTCTGGCAAGTGTGCTGTTAAGAGCGGCATTGATATTTGTTTTCATGTCGCGTTTATGGTGAATCTTGGTGTATTCACGAATACGGTCGAAAATAATTACGGAGTCGTTTATAGAGTAACCGATTATTGTTAAAATCGCTGCGATAAATGCCTGGTCAATTTCCATATTAAAAGGAAGAACATTATAGAATATAGAAAACAAACCGATGGTTATTATAGTATCATGAAATAATGCAATTACCCCTGCCAAGCCGAATTGCCATTTCCTAAACCGAATGGCTATGTAAATAAAGATGACAATTAGGGCAAAGAACACGGCCATTACAGCCCGGTTCCTGATGTCGTCGGCAATGGTCGGACCAACTTTTTGAGAACTAAGAATTCCAATCAATTTTTCCTCAGTTTCAGTATCAGTGCTGAAATTTCTGTATTTTATCGATTGATCTTTATAAAAAGGCAATAAACCCTGATATAATTTACTTTGAATAATGGAGTCAACTTCGGGTTCATTGTTATCGATCATAAATCTGGTCGTAATTTTAACCTGCTTATCAGGACCAAAAGTTTTGACTTCAGGAACCACACTTTGTCCATCTTTATCAATAAATGCATCGGCAAGAGCTGCTCTTATTTCGGACGTTTGAACAGGCTGGTCAAATCGGACAGTAAATGTTCTTCCACCCGTAAAATCCACACCATAATTTAATCCACGGATAACTAGAGAAGCAATTCCAAGAATAATGATAGAAGTTGAGATAATGTAAGCTATCTTTCTCACTTTAATAAAATCGAAATTCGCAGATGCAAGAACGTTAATGGTATACTTATTTGCAAAATTGACCTGCTTATTCGTTTTAAGCGCCCAGTTAAAGACAAGGCGTGAAATAAAGATTGCTGAGAATAATGATGATAGGATTCCTATAATAAGCGTGGTTGCAAAACCCTGTACCGGTCCTGAACCAAAAACAAAAAGTACTATTGCTGTTAACAGGGTTGTTACGTTTCCATCAATAATAGCAGAATATGCATTCTTATAACCGTCATCTATCGCCAGCCTGATTCCTTTACCGGCCCGTATCTCCTCTTTGATACGTTCATAGATGATCACGTTGGCATCCACTGCCATACCAAGGGTGAGAACAATACCTGCAATACCCGGAAGCGTTAGAACTGCTCCAAATGAAGCAAGTACGCCAAATAGAAAGAAAATATTAGTGATCAATGCCAGGTCGGCAATAAATCCTGCACGGTTATAATAAAAGATCATATAAACCAACACAAGCGCAAAAGCAATGATAAAAGACCAGAGTCCTGCATTTACAGCCTCTTTACCGAGTGAAGGACCAACAACTGCTTCCTCAACAATTCTTGCCCTGGCCGGTAGTTTACCTGCTTTAAGGATATTGGCCAAATCCTGGGCTTCTTCTATGGTTGTATTCCCTCCTGAAATGGATGATTGCCCATTTGGAATTTCAGAGTTTACATTCGGCGCTGAATAAACATAATCATCAAGTACAATGGCCACCTGGTTACCAATATTATCTCCGGTTAGCCTTTTCCATATTTTGGCGCCTTCAGCATTCATTGACATGGTAACTTCCACACGTCCGTTTTGATCATAATCCTGACGGGCATTGGTGATAACTTCACCTCCAAGCGCCGGTTTGCGGTCACGATTTGTAATTTTAAGCGCTAATAATTCAAGTACTCCTGAACCTTCCACCCTTGGTTCATTCATCCATGCCAGTTTTAAATCACGTGGGAAAATATTTTTCGTTTCCCGTAAAAGTTTATTGACCTTGGCTGTATCCTTGATGGCAGCATATCCGACAGTGGCAGATTCTCCGGGATAATATTGTCCGTCTCTTTGCTCATAAGCAGGATTCAGAACGGCATACAGTGGATTTTTTGCAGCATATTCTTCAAATCCAGGATCATCTATTGACAGATTAGATGTATCACTTTCAAGTTGGTCGAGTAATGAAAGTTCAGTTGTATCAGTTTCAGTTTCCTCAACAGCAAGCGCATCCTCCAACTCAGATCCGGCATCCTCCTCCAAAGTGATTTCTTCGGCAGTTTCTCCTTCTCCAACATCTAATGTATCTTCTGTTGCATAATATATCTCGGCAAGCCTGCTATTGGCATCTGCAAAATACTCGTATATCTCATTGAATTTATATGTTTCCCAGAATTCGAGCTGGGCTGTTCCCTGTAATAATTTTCTAACACGCTCTGGATCTTTAACACCCGGTAATTCAACTAATATCCTGTTGGATGTAGCAATCTTTTGGACATTTGGTTGGGTTACCCCAAATTTATCAATACGGGTACGAAGAATATTGTAAGTCCGGTCGAAAGCCCCGTTGGTTTCTCTTCTGATAATAGAAAGTACTTCACTATTTGTAGAAGTAGCTGTTATACCTTTATCGCGGAATTCGTACAAAAAGATCGAAGCCAGGCTGAAGTTCGGATCAATTTCTTCAATTGCATCACCAAACAATGTTACGAAGTCTTTTTGGCTGTCTTTTTGTTTTTCATAAGTCAAAACCATGGCTTCGAGGAAAGTCGGATTTTGGCTGTTACCTGCTAATCCCCTGACGATATCGCCGATGGATACTTCAAGTGTAACGTTCATTCCACCTTTCAGGTCAAGTCCCAGGTTAATTTCGCGTTCCTTACATTCGTTATAAGTATACTTTCTGAGAAGAATATTTAAAACGACCTGGTTCGACATGGAATCGAGATAATAATTCTGTCTGGCATGTGAAATAGAATCGGTGTAATATCCTTCAAGTAATTCATCTCCGTTGGCGAGTTCTTTTGCTAAATTAGTTGTTATTTCACTCTTTGCATAATCCCTGGCTTTTGATTCTATCCTTGAGGTTATGAATGTAAAAGAGAGTTGAAACAAACATACAAGTGCGAATAAAATAGCAAAAAATTTAATAGCTCCTCTGTTCTGCATTTCTATCTGATTTTATGATTTTTTACCTTAAATTTTTGAGGGTGCAAATATAGAACAACAATATTAAATAAGCAATTATAAATATTGGGTAATGAAATATTTTTTTAACAACCAATCAAATGGTTATGAATCAACTAGTAAAGTGGAGAAATCGAGTAGTGAAATTTGATGATAACATGGATTTAAAAAAAATTGTTGGTTAATAAGAAAATAGATAGACGTAAAAGATTACAGAAATCGATTTAAAATCATAATAATTAATACCTGATCCACTTCCACAATTCCTTATAGTTGATCTTTTTGCCGTACATCAGGATTCCTGTGCGATAAATTTTGGCTGCCAGCCAGGTAGCGCCTAAAAATCCAAGTATCATCAATGTCATAGACAAGATCAGGTCAGTATAGGGAACACCGAAAGGAATCCGTACCATCATGATCACAGGTGAGGTTAATGGAAAAATTGAAAGCCAGAAAGCTGCCGGGCCATCAGGGTTGACCATGATAAATTGCGCAATTACAATGGAAAGGATCAATGGAATAGTTAGGGGTAACATAAATTGTTGCGTATCTGTTTCATTGTCAACAGCAGATCCTATAGCTGCAAACAAAGCGCCATACAAAAGGTATCCTCCTACAAAAAAGAAAACAAATGCAAAGATCAGCATCTCGAAATTAATTGATTGGATAGATTCAAATATTGCAATAAACGATTCATTTGCATTACCCGGTTCAATTGTGGATTCAAGCTGCTCTGTCGGTACAACATTTTCCTGCAATTTTAATTGAGATGACTGATAAGATGATATTTCTTTAGAGAAAAATGATAAAAAGGTTGTGACAATTATCAGTGTAAATATTACCCACAAAGTAAATTGGGTCAGACCGACCATAGCAACACCAACAATTTTACCCATCATCAATTGAAAAGGCTTTACCGAAGATACGATTACTTCTATGATGCGGTTTGTTTTTTCCTCTATTACGCCCCGCATAACGAGGGAACCATACATGAAAATAAAAAAGTAAATAAGGATACCGCCAATCATCCCTACAGCCATACTTAGCTCGGTGGAGCTAGTTTCTTCTTCACCACCTTTGTTAATCCTGATCGTAAATAAATTGATATTGGTTTTGATTGATTTGAGTATATCAGGATCAATGCCGGAAGCATTCAATTTTAGCGCTTCAACTTCCTTTTTAAGAACATTCTTGATATACCCTTTTACAATGATATTGGGCTGCTTTGTTGAAAATAACTTACATGATTGCGGTACGCTTAATTCGGTTTGTGGAATGTGGAGAATTGCATACAGGTTATCATTTGCAATATTTTGTTTGGCGGTTTCAAGGTCATTGGTGAGAACAAGGAATTTAATATTTTCAGTATTTTCAAATTTATCATAAAATAATCCGGTTTCATCAAGTATGCCTACATTTTTAGGCTCACCTTCCAATTGGGCAATGTAAACCGGAACAATAAATACAGATGCCATCAGTAGCGGCCCAAGTATCGTCATAATGATGAATGATCTTTTTTTGACCCTCGTCAGATACTCGCGTTTTATGATCAGTAAAATTTTATTCATTGTTCTTGACCTTCGAAATAAATATTTCATTCATTGTTGGCAATACCTCATTGAATGATTGAATTGAAACCATTGGGATCAGTTCTGATAAAAGATCATTCTGACTTCTATCACTTTTTATCTTGATTTTAGCTTTTGTGAATTCTTCTCCAATCTCCAGATGCACCACTTCAAAATCTGCACTCAGATTCTTAGCTATATTAACCGTCTTATTTATAAATTCCAGTTCAAATGTATTTGATTTGTATTCTTCCTTTATTTCTTTAACGCTTCCTTCAAGTATCTTTTTTGAATTGTCAATCAGCGCAATATGGTCGCACAATTCTTCAACAGAGGCCATGTTGTGAGTGGAGAAAATAATAGTAGCCCCTTGTTTTTTTATGTCGAGTATTTCGTCTTTAATCAGATTGACATTGATGGGATCAAAACCGCTGAATGGCTCATCGAAAATCAACAGTTCAGGATTATGGATAATGGTTATAATAAACTGAACTTTTTGTTGCATCCCTTTCGAAAGTTCTTCCACTTTTCTGTTCCACCAGGGAAGGATGTCAAATTTATCAAACCACTTTTTTAACCTGCTAAGAGCATCTGCTTTTGAAAGTCCTTTTAACCGCGCAAGGTATAATGCCTGTTCCCCGACTTTCATTTTTTTATACAGGCCTCTTTCCTCAGGAAGATAACCGATCTTATAAATATGTTCCGGCTGTAATTTGCCTGATCGAAAAAGCAGCTGGCCGGAATCAGGAGCGGTGATTTGGTTTATTATTCTGATGAGGGTGGTTTTTCCGGCGCCATTCGGACCCAATAAACCAAAGATGCTTTGCTCAGGTACAGTAATACTGACTTTGTCAAGAGCCTTGTGATTGGCAAATTGTTTGGTTACTTCCTGTGCCTCGAATAGGGCTACCATTATAATCTAAATTAATTAGTAAAACCTTGATATTTTATTTCAACTATTTTATTTTCTGCAAGTATTTAAAATACAAAATAACAAATTGCAATTTGTTTCTTGAAATTTGTAGCTTTATACGATTCTTATTCTTCTTTTATTAAAACCTAACCATGCTTTAAGTTAATAGTAATTTATTTTAAGTATTTTGATTTATTATTAAATGGTTATTGAGTAAAGTATTCCCGCATTCTTGAGAAAAAGCTTTTATCCCTTGCAGTAGGATCAGGAATGAAGTTGGGCGATTTTCCTAGTTTTTCAAGTATTTCCTTTTCTTCCTTTGTTAAGCTCTTTGGTGTCCAGACATTAATATTGATAAGTAAATCTCCATTTCCATACGAGTTTAAGGATGGTAATCCTTTGCCCTTTAATCTCAGCACTTTTCCTGCCTGTGTGCCAGGGGTAATTTTAATTCGTGCTTTGCCGTCAATGGTGGGAATTTCTACTGTGGAACCTAGAGATGCATCCGTAAAACTAATAAAAACATCATGTAACAGATTCTTACCGTCTCTTTCAAAGTGTTCGCTTTCTTCTTCTTCAATAAGAATGATCAGGTCTCCGGGAACACCACCGCGAGCGCCGGCATTTCCTTTTCTACTCATTGAAAGCTGCATGCCGTTTTCAACTCCTGCTGGGATTTTGATCGTGATAACCTCTTCACCTTTTATAATTCCATCACCTGCACATGAAGGGCATTTATTGACTATTGTCTGGCCTTCTCCACCACAAGTAGGGCATGAAGAGGATGTTTGCATCTGACCCAAAAATGTGTTAGTAACACGCGTAACCTGACCGGTTCCATGACAGGTAGAACAGGTAGAGTAGGATGTGCCGCCTTTTGAACCTGTACCATTACAGGAATTACAACTTATATATTTATTAACTTTTATTTTCTTTTCAGCACCTTGTGCAATTTCCTTGAGTGAAAGTTTGACTTTTACCCTCAGGTTCGATCCCCTGTTAACCCTTCTTCTACGTTGTCCCGACCTTCCAAATCCTCCAAACCCACCAAAAGCCCCTCCAAATGCATCGCCGAATATATCTCCAAACTGGCTAAAGATATCATCCATTGACATATGGTATCCATTAGCTCCTGCAGCGCCTCCAACACCTGCATGACCAAATTGGTCATAACGTTGTTTTTTATCAGCGTTGCTTAATATTTCATATGCTTCTGCTGCTTCCTTAAACTTTTCTTCAGCATCCTTATCTCCCGGATTTTTATCAGGATGATATTTCAATGCCATTTGGCGATAAGCCTTTTTAATCTCACTTTCGGAAGCGCTTTTTGATACTCCCAGTACTTCGTAGTAGTCTCTTTTTGACATTCAGTTATTTGTTGTCTCGTTGTGTGTTGAATTTTACTCTTGGTAATTATTGACCTATTACAACTTTGGTATAACGGATCACTTTATCGTTCAACATATATCCCTTTTCAATTTCATCTACAATTTTTCCTTTTAATTTTTTTGAAGGGGCTTTGATGTAAGTAATTGCTTCATGAAAATCGGTGTCAAATTCATTGCCGATTGCAT
>JAIOTR010000124.1 GCA_021106665.1 Bacteroidales bacterium | reverse complement strand
GTTGAAATCAGGGATAAAATCACAAATAATTCTTTCGTTAATCTGCAATGTCCGGATAAGAACAATAAAACATAGAATGCCGAACCACAGGGCAACCTTTTCCTTTCTCCTGAAAAAGAAAATCCATAGGTGATAAATACATAAAATAAAAACAGTGCCCGCAAAGAGCATGGTGAGTATCAAGCTCTTGCCTTTTGCACGAATTACTTGTTCCTGTGTGCCAATTCTAATGATTTCCCACAGGCCTCCTTTGTGATGAAAATTATTTGCAACCTGAACAACCAATTCTATTTGGTCTGAATCAACAGTGAAAATTTTTATTTGTGGATGCATTTGTGGACTTATTTCTGAAATAACAGAAGAGACTGTGCCATTAGTTGCCACAAGATTTTCGTTAATCCATAATTTATAGGAAGAAGAACAATCTAAAATTTTTATCCCCAAATATTTATAAGCATGGTTTAATTTGATTGTTAAGCGGTACGTGCCAAATCCTTCACCCGGAAGGTTTTTAGAATTTACAACCAAATCATTCCATACACCAGGCACTTGGAGATAATATGGCTTTGAATCCAAAACATTATTTTTAAAATCCTCGGGGGTATATAATTTGTTCCAATAAAACTCCCATTCTCCGTTTAGATTAATTATTCCATCCGTATTAAAATCCCAGTTGGATAAATCCAGATATCCGTTACTAGCTACAGGCCTATAAGTATTTGTGACGTTGCAGGAAGAGAAGAATACAAGTAAAACGAAATATAATATTCGAAAATCCCTAATCATATATTTTTAATATTGATTTTTATAAGATCTGTTTTTTTTTCAAGATTTGTAAGATAGACGATTTATGGCTTTTTTCCAAATATTTATTAAATATCGTTTTGCCTTTCAATTATTCTTTGGGTTGAGAATGATTTGAAGAATCCTGCCCAAATGAGTAGAATTATGCATTTTTTGTGGGGACTAGAGGCCTCGAACCATTTATCCATGAATTAAATTTAATCACAAATTATAATAGACTATAGTATTATTTAGAATCTATCTATTTTATGCAATTATCTTTAGCGTCAAACACAGAGCTGTACTTCTGGAATTTCTTCTGTTTGGCTATAAGTGTTAGTTTTTAAGGAGAATGCAAAATGATATCCAGGTGTCTGTTCTTGAACTACTCGTAACAGTGTCAGTGATGCTGGTCATGTACGAGGATGGATAAGCTAAGTAATAGATATACAGCTCTGTAATTCAGTTCATCAAGCTAAGTTCGAAGTGTAACAGGCTTTTCAATTGTAATTATTTTCGATTTCACGCAAATATTTTACATCTTCCTCAGACCATTGAGAAACAGTTTGAATCTTGTTGTGATATTCCGAAAAATCAGGCTTCTTCTTCTTCTTGTTTTTACTTAACAGAAAATCGATGAAATCATTAAGCTGTTTTCTGGCATTTTCATCTAGCATATTATATTTTAAAACGATATCTGACATACTTGTCTTTTTCACAAAAAAAATGAATTTTATTTAGATATTGGTTGTTTGGATGAAAATCTATCCACTTCTATCCTTCTTTTTCGATTTACACGATGCACATCACAGTTTGCAAAGTAATGTATTAAGCATATTACAGTTTTTAACTGAAGAAACCCAATTGATTAAAAATAAGTATCACTGTGAATTTCCAGGGATCCGGCCATAGCCTTTCATAATGCCTCTTGTAGCTTGTGAAATGAATGAAAGTATTTCATCCCTTTCTGGTGTAGATGGCATGTTCGCTTCGATATACCTTACGGCCTGGGTTACATTTAATCCTTTAACGTATATGAACCGGTAAATATCTTGTATTTCGTTGATTGTTTCATTCGAATAGCCACGCCGTCTTAATCCTATTGAGTTTATTCCGGCATACGATAGTGGTTCACGAGCTGCTTTGGTAAAAGGCGGTACATCTTTTCTTACTAATGAACCACCACCAATATATGAATGTGCACCTATCTTAACAAACTGGTGAACAGCGCAAATACCCCCAAGTATTGCCCATGAACCGATTTTAATATGACCGGCTAAATTAGTCGCATTACCGAGGATTACATAATCGCCAATAAAGCAATCATGCGCAATATGAACATAAGCCATTAACAGGCAGTTTTTTCCGATTACGGTTTTCCAGCTTTCGCTGGTTCCACGGTTGATAGTAACAAATTCCCTGATGGTTGTATTATCTCCAATTTCAACTGTAGTATCTTCTCCTTTATATTTTAAATCCTGTGGTATTGCTCCAATAACGGCGCCCGGAAAAACTTTACAATTGTTTCCTATCCGTACTCCTTCCATGATGGTAACATTGGAACCTATCCATGTACCTTCACCTATTTCTACGTTTTTTTCAATATTAACAAAAGGTTCAATGACGGCATTTTTTGCAATTCTTGCCTGTGGATGGACGTAAGCTAAAGGTTGATTCATGGTTTCTGAGCTATGATTTTAAATTTTTCTTTTTAGTTATCTGGGCAAGCATTTCCCCTTCGATAACCGGTTTGTTTGCAACATAACCAATGCCTTTCATGTGACACAATCCTCTTCTGATGGGTGAAATGAGTTTAAGACTAAAAACCAGGGTATCTCCCGGTACTACCTTATTCCTGAACTTTACATTTTCAATTTTTAAGAAATAGGTGGAGTAATTTTCAGGATCATCGTATCTGTTTAAGCTGAATATCCCACCTGTTTGGGCCATTGCTTCTATTTGAAGTACGCCTGGCATAACCGGCTCATCTGGAAAATGTCCAACAAAAAAGCCCTCATTCATGGTGACATTTTTAATCCCAACAACATGATTCTCGTCCATATCCAAAATCTTGTCGATCAAAAGGAAAGGTGGCCTGTGCGGTAAAAGATTTTTAATATGATTTATATCATAGATTGGTTTTTTAATAAGATCAAAAGGCGGTTTAAACCTGTTGGTTTCCTTGTCCATGATATATTGTTTTATAAGTTTAGCAAATTCAACATTTGACTTGTGTCCCGGCCGTCTGGCAATGATATGGGCTTTAAGCGGAACTCCAACTAAAGAAAGGTCTCCCACTACATCAAGCAATTTATGCCTCGCCGGTTCATTTTCAAAATTTAAATCTATATTATTCAAAATACCCTTACTCAATACTTTAACTGATGGTTTATTGAATAATTTTGCAAGTCGGTCAAGTTCTTCCTGTGAAACGACCCTGTTGACGAAAACAATGGCATTGCTCAAATCACCCCCTTTTATTAAATCTTTGTTAAGCAAGTATTCAAGCTCATGCAAAAAAACAAAGGTTCGGCAATTTGCAATTTCAGCATTAAAATCTTCTATTTTGTCAAGAGATGCATTTTGCGTAGATAATACATC
>JAIOTR010000486.1 GCA_021106665.1 Bacteroidales bacterium | reverse complement strand
CCAGGTAGAACCGAGATTTGTTGATTTAAATATCCCGCCGTTAACAGCGCCGGCATATAATGTATTTGCATTTTGATCGCGGTTATCAAAAATTATTGCCCTTGTTCTTCCTCCAATATTGTCAGGTCCCAGTTCATCCCAGTCTAATTCGGAAACGCTATTTCCTGATTTATAAACTGCTAGCTCTTCTATTTGCTGTCTTGCTTTTATAACATCATGGGGGTTGAGGATACCGGTATGTTGATTGTTTCTGATTAAAGCAAGATATTCTTTCGCTCCCTTAATGCTTTGTCCTCCCTGTGTTATCTGAATTTCTTCATTTTTATTCAGATCTGAAGAGAGTAGGAAAAAAGCTATCAGCCCAAAAATTAACAAGGAAAAGATTCCAAAAGGTAAAATTCTTTTTTTCATATCATTTTTATTTGATTATTATTTTCTGAAGAAAAATACTACCAAAAAAGAGTGGCACAAGTTACACCTTTTTTGTTTATAGCAAATATGTTTTTAATAAAAAAATTTCAACAAATTTAATGCAAATTTAACATTGAAATCACAAACCAATGATCATTTATTTTTATTATAAAAGATGGATTACATACAAGATGTTACAAAAATAAAAGAAATTCGATAAAAAGCAACCTGTAATCAGTTAACGGTGGTTTTTAATCAGTTTTCGGTAGTTTATGATTTATAGTTGTTCTGTAGCATGCATAATTTGGTAGTTATTATGGATATATGCAATACATGGATTTCCTTTATATAATTTCATCCAACCTTCATTGATATTAAAGAATGCTGTTGCAAGTGTACGGCCTGTGATTTCTCCTTCGGGATGACGGCAGGGTGAAAAAGGTTTATTTTGATGACTTGATAAAATCTGCAAAATTTCTTTTTCGTTTAACTCCATTTCGTTATTGATATTCTCCAGTTCATGTTTAAGTACAGCATACCGTGAAAATGAGGAAGAAGAAATATAGTTTATGTCTTGTGGAAAATTTTTAGTTTTTTCCAGAATAAGATGATTGGTGTGGAAATATCTCTCTTCGGGTTCATATACCTGGTAATTATCAGTAGTAACTTCGACTGAAAATAATTTTTGCTCAGTGAAGGAGCCCAGGTTATGATGATATGCAAAAGCACGTTCTCGGTGTGAAACTATATCAATAGCTTCATCCAGAGATTTTGATTCAAGAACCGCACGACCGAGTATATATCTCGGTATACCTATATTCCATTTAGTTGATGCAATATAATTTGTAGTTTGTATAATGCCATGATCATTAAAACCAGGTCCATTTCCCATAATGATACTCGGATAGGTAAGTACAATAAATGAAACACCTGAGGGTGGAGTTGCTTTTACCACAAACATGTTTCCATTGTTCGCTTCATCTCCATCTTCGTTGTGTGCGAATATTATGTTATCGGAATTATTATAACAGATTGTAGAACATCCTGGGGTTTCATTTTGCATTGATGATTTTAATGCACCGGTTTCTGACTTTATGTTCATTAAAAACATGTCATCAAAGGAAATCCCTGACCCTTCTGCCAAACCTTTGATCTCCTCAATATATTTAGGAAAATGTTTTTTTGATGCGGCTAATAATCCATCAAAAAGTGTCTTGTTGTCTTTAAATGTGGTTTCCTTCATTCCTTCAAACCATTGCCATCGTTTGTTGAAAACATCATTAATTTCTTTATTAAACTGGCTTCCGATAGCGTATCCAATATCATAATAACTGCCTTTTACTTCTAATATGGGAAACGAATTGTTTGTCTCAGGCAGGAATGAAACATTCGGTTTTTTAGATTGGCAGGCATTGAGAAAGGAAGTGAATAATGGCGAAATGGATATAAGCGATATACCTTTTATAGAAACATTTAAAAATTTTCTTCTGGAAAAAAGATTCATTTCTTCACGCATAAATTTTTTTGGTATAAAAATAAAAAAAGCTGACCAATCAGCCAGCTTTTCTTTTTATTAATCAAAATTTTATGATCTTTTCTTTTGTTATCATATCTCCATTTTTTATAAAAAGGTAATAGATGCCATTGCTAAATTGTGACAGATCAATAATATAGGAATTGCTATTTGATATTTCAGAGTTGATTTTTTCGGAAATAATTGCTCGCCCAAGTGGATCAAATACCTGAATACTTAAATCATTTTGAATTTCATCACTAAATGTAATTGTAAATAAACCATTTGATGGATTTGGATAAATATTGATATTTTTTTCGCTGTTACCCAAAGATTCGATATTGGTCATTTCAGTTATCATAATATCATCAATTGCCATATCACTAAGTTCACCATTGCCGGTATATCCCCTGAACCTCACATTGATTTCCTGGTCTGCCCAATCGGCAAAATAGGCCACACCATGTTTCCATTGGTTTCCATAGTTGCCTGTAATCGGTAAAATAACATCCTTAATTAATTCTCCATTACTTATTACATCAATATGCAGTGAGCCCATATCCGCTCCATACATATTGAACCAGAATGACATCCCGGGATTAGAAAGGTTCCCCAAATCTATACAGGGAGACATCAAAATTGCTTTCTTGTTGTAACACTCACCGGAAGGTTCAAGGTAAAGAAAATTACCTTCGATGGTTCCGGTTGTATGATCTCCAACAGGGCCGGTATTCGCAGTTGGTGTAATTCCGTTCAGTAATCTCCAATCGATTTGATCATTCAGATTGTTTTGCAGGTTATACCATTTATTATCTATGTAGCAAGCTATATCCTCGCATTCCGGTTCATAGCTGCATGGATTAAATTCGTCGAAGTCTATGTTTGTGAAAACGGGCATTGTCTGTTCACTTTTCAGTTTACATACACCTTCAACAATGTCATTATAGGCGTTTTCATCTTCCGGTACTTCAATCCAAGCGGATATTTCATAAATACCGTTAGATGGTAAACTCACGCTTGAGCTGAATTCATAAATGATGGTTTCTCCAGGTTGGAGTGTTCCATTATAGGTTTCACTTTCAACTGTGCCATTTTCAAATTGATAATATACAGGTATATTTGTTATGGCTTCCATACCAGAGTTTTTAATTTCCATTTTCACATTTAGATCCGAAAAATCCTGACAGCTAAATAATACTCCTATGGGAGGAGAAATGATATCCATGACGGCAATATCTTTATTAAAGATGCAATTCCATACGCCGGTCGATTTTTTTTCTGCAATTGATCTCCTTCCTTTAATATCATTAGCACCTACAGCCTGCACACTAAACCAATGCTCATCTTCAAAATTTACTCCGTCAATTTCGATGGTATCGGCAGTTGTGGTTCCAACCATTTCCATATATTTTTCACCAAGTTGGTATACATTATAATATTCAGCAGATGCTATAGGATCCCAGCCAATTGTAACTGAATTGGGGCAGGAACGGATAAATTCAATATCCTGAATAATTTGCATGATTGAAAATGTTTCTTCACTTTCATGATTATATCCGTTTCGGCTTACTTTCACAAGTCCTTCACCGGTAATATTTGACGGCAATGACCAATTGTAATACCGAAGATTTCCGGCAATATTATCATTAATAACAGTCCAGTTTTGGCCACTATCATCAGAATATTCAAGGATAAAATTATCAGCAGTACCTTGTGCATCCCAGCGGATAACAATTGATTCTCCGGGTGCAAATACTTCTCCTCCTTGCGGATATGTTAATGTTACTTCTTCTGAAACAAAGTCATACAATACATAATATCCCTGTGGTCCGAAAGGAATTTCATACCCATCAATTGTAAGTGTATAATTACCACTCTGTGGATCATCAATTTCGACCTGCTCCATATTATTCAGTCTATCTATTCCTTTTCCGGCAGGTTTGTTCAAACTATCCGGATTGGGGTAATGGCTTAATAGCCATGGGTAGTAGTCATTGTTCGAAGGATCGGATAATGTAATATCCAAATCATTAACAAGGGCTTTACTCGTTCCAACCGAAGCTTCTTTGTCAGTCCAGTACACCATAACCCTCATCTGTTTTGTTCCGGATGGAATATTAATAGCATGCGTGTTTGTTTCTCCCTGCGAAATTTCATCAACAAAATACCTGTTTTCTTCAAGTGTTTTAACTGCCCTAAGGTTGTTTATCCTGCCCCACCCATATTTAAAATCAGGACCAGGATTACCAAGGTCTTCAGCCGTATTTAAAATGAGTCCTTTCATCAAACCTCCCTGGGGCTCCTGTCCACCATTGAGTTCTTTATATGCTTGATACAATTGAGCCAATGATCCTGCAATTCCTGGACAAGCCATGGATGTACCAGATTTATTAGCATAAGTATTCGGATCAACCGTAGAATATACAGTTGAACCTTTTGCACTGATATCAGGTTTTATTCTTCCATCATGTGCCGGCCCTCTGCTGCTGGAATTGGATAGAGCATCCTTGTAGTCGAGATTTGCAGTTGCAATTACATTTTTACCAATTTTGTGGCCACCGGTTACATTACCCCAGCCGGCACCTGCACCGTATCCACAATTTTCAGTTCCGGAGTTACCGGCTGAAAATACATGCATCAACGATTCATAATTGCGAATATGTAAGTCCATCGTTCTTGCGAGGGTTGTATATCCGGCATTACATCCGTTACTGTATGATGTGGAGCTAATCCTTATACCAGGATTAGAATAATGGTTAGGGATAAGTTCAAAACCAGGATAGGTTGGTGCAGCACCATAGGTATACAATTCAGCTCCGGGCGCCATTCCGGTCGTTGTTGGATCAAGATTTCCCGCTCCGAAAATAATTCCAGCACAATGATCACCATGATCACCATAATTGGAAGTAATATACTGGTTGCCTATTCTTCCCTCGTAATCTATGTGTGGTCCAATGATACCATCATCCTGAAGCATGATGTTAATGCCTGTTCCATCATAATGTCTTCCTGCATCATAATCCGAATCCAATACATTTGAATTGTGAAGTGTTTTACCGGTATAATTTTCAGGTTGTGGATCCGGATAAAGCGGTTCCACAAAGCTGACAAACGGTTGATTTATGATTTGTTCCAGATTGCTGATTTTCGCTTGGATTATCTGGCTTTTTGCAAAATCATCTGTTTGGGTAATGGACAAAATAAAAGGAGAAATCGAATTCTTAGCGCTTGCCATATTAATATTTGAATAGTAGCTAACTATTACAGCTATTTCATCGTTTCCGTGTAATGACCATTCGGGATAATCTTTGTCAAGAATCGATAAAGCCTGTTTGTATTCTGGTAATATTTCAAGAATGCTTCTGATCTTGTAATTTCGTAAAAATTGAATATTAAAGCCAACAGGAAAAGCAACTGTATAGGCTTTATCGGGGATATAATCAAGAAAAACCATACCAATATTTTCCATTTTAAGTTTTTCATCCGGAGTTGGTATCTGGTAAAATTGTACTATATTATAATAGTATTGATTAAACGATTTCTGATTTAACTGATCAAAGTTCTCAATGTACTTATCCAGGTTTTCCTGTACATTCACATTTCCAAATTTTAAGAGAAGGTCATAACCGCCAGAAGTGATTTGAGCTGTGAGTGTAAATAGAAAATTCAAAAGAAATACAAACGAAATTGTAAAGCGAACGGTATTCGTTTTCATATGTGTATAATTTAGAATTAACAAAAGATTATTTGCATGAAAGTACTTTCGTACAATACATTAAATATATTACGTAAAATTAATCAACCTTATTCGTAGTAAGACATGTTTTTATATTAAACCTTACAATCATAATAAAAATTTGTTCATTCACAGTAAATATATCTTTCCCAATTCATTTTTAAATCAATGACTTAACAAATTGCCGGATTCGTTTAATAGTTGGTTGATAATTCAAAAAATATTTTCAAAATAGGTTGGAATTTTATGTATTGATAATTTTTTTCAAATTTTATTTGTCTGGCAGGTTAAAATTGTAAATTTGACGGTTTATTTTAATCAATTTATATTACAAACCTTATAAATAGAAACAGATATGGCAAAAAGAACCATAGTTAAAATGCCAGGTGACGGCATTGGAAAAGTTGTTTTGGATGAAACCATACGAGTGCTGGAAGCAGCGGGCTTTGAAGCTGATTATGTTGAAGGTGACATTGGTTGGGAATTTTGGTGTAAGGAAGGAAATCCATTGCCGGACCGTACCCTTAAATTAATTGAAGAACATAAGATCGGATTGTTTGGTGCGATCACCTCTAAACCAAAGGATGCAGCATTTGAGGAGCTGGCTCCTGAACTTAAAGAAAAGGGTCTTGTTTACTCCAGTCCTATCGTAGGACTGCGTCAGCATTTCGGACTGGATATTTGTTTACGCCCTTGTCGCTCATACAAAGGAAACCCTTTGAATTTTATAAGAAGAGGCCCCAATGACACTATCCAGGAACCGGAAGTGGATGTGGCTATTTTCAGGCAAAATACCGAAGGTTTATATGGCGGTGTGGAATGGAGCAATCCTCCTGACCAGGTATACGATGCATTGATGACTCATCCTAAGTTTGTTAAGAATTTTGGGGAAACACCTCAGGAAGAATTATCTGTTTCTACACGGATTTTTACAAAAAAAGCAACCGAGAGAATTTTACGGGCTGCTTTCGTCCACGCTAAACAATATGGATACAAATCAGTTACTGTTTGCGAAAAGCCAAATGTAATTCGCGAAACATCAGGAATGATGTACAAAATGGCCCAGCAAATTCAAAAGGCTGATTATCCTGAAATTGAACTCTGGAACACAAATATTGATGCTCAGATGATGTGGCTAACTAAAAACCCTGAAAACTACGGTGTTATTGTTGCCGGAAATATGTTTGGCGATATTGTATCGGATGGGTTTGCAGGTTTGATAGGTGGACTTGGCTTTGCCTGTAGTGCACAATTCAATCCTGATTCCGGAGTTGGTGTTTTTGAACCAACACATGGTTCTGCACCTAAATATGCAGATTATGAAACTTCCATCGTAAATCCGATTGCAATGATAGAGTCAGCTTGTATGATGCTCGATTTTGTTGATGAAAATGAAATCGCTGCTAAGATCCGTAAATCTGTAGCTGAAGTTATTGCCGAAGGTAAAGTAAAAACTTACGACATGATGAAGATGACCGGCCGTGCAGATGTAGTTGAAAAGGGAGCTGCTTCTACTCAGCAAATGGCGGATGCAGTTATTGCGAAACTTTAATTGAATTTATAAATTTTTCTTTGTGTAGCTTTGTGTTTTCTCAGTGTAACTCTGTGAAATACCCGCCTGACCGTACGGGCAGGGCTATATCACAGAGGTTCTCAAAGCAGTCACAGAGATTCACAGAGATCATAAATAATAAAGCTAATTTAAATGTTATGAATAATGAAGTATTAGAATTATGGCCCGAGTTGGAATGGATCACTGATTCTGACTTACGTGAAAAAACTGCCAAAGTCTGGGAACTGGCGCTGGAAAGAAGTGTCTTAACTCCTGATGATCTAAACAGGATTCCTTTTACATTGCTTTGCGGCCCGGATTTGAAAGTGACTTTCATGGATCACAAACGTTCGGTGGTTCATATCGCTCGCGATGCAGGAAATAAAATGAACGAAATGTACCATGGTGAACTACCTGTTGATATGGATGTATTAATTGCCGGAGCTATTTTGGCTGATGTGGGTAAGTTGCTGGAATACGTGTTAGATGATAGCGGAAAAGCTGTCCAGGGAACTTATGGTAAATATTTACGTCATCCATTTAGTGGAGTATCTTTGGCTGAGGAATGTGATGTGCCAGCAGAAGTTTGTCATATCATTGCTACACACGCCGGTGAAGGCAATATGGTGAAACGGACTACCGAAGCTTATGTAGTTCACCATGCCGATTTTATGACGTTTTTACCATTTAAAGAGCGGTTAATTGTATAATCTTTATTCGCCTGACCACTTTAAGTGGTCGGACGAATTGAATCGCCATGAATTTATTAGTACTATCTATAGCACCGGTAATCATTATCCTGGTTTATATTTACATCCGGGATAAATATGAAAAAGAACCATGGGGCTTACTTTTAAAGGCGCTTTTAGTTGGTGCACTTACCACCATTCCGATTTTATTAGTTGAGATATGGCTGAAGAAGTATATAATTTATTTTACAGGATTACATGCTGCTGCCTATAACGCTTTTATTGTTGCTGCCTTTACTGAGGAATTATTTAAATTTTTGGCGCTTTATTATCTGATCTGGAGAAATAAGGAGTTTAATGAAAAGTTTGATGGAATTGTATATGCAGTTTTTATTTCGCTGGGTTTTGCCCTGGTCGAAAACATTATGTACGTGTTTGAATATGGACAATCAACCGGCATCATGCGAGCGTTAACTGCCGTTCCGGCACATGCAATATTTGGAATTACAATGGGTTATTATTTTGGCCTTGCAAAATTTACGGAAAAAAACAGGACATCGAATTTAGTCAGCGCTTTACTGATTCCTATTATCCTTCATGGAATTTATGATTTCATATTAATGTCGCAGCATCAGATGTATTTGCTGATTTTTATCCCATTTATTTTTTATTTATGGAGGTCAGGTTTTAAGAAAATGAAAATATTATCCAATAATTCACGGTTTAAAAATAAAAGATCAAATAAAGAACATAATTTTGAAGCATAAAAAATAAAATTTACTGAATATGACTATTATAGAAAAGATCATCGCAAACCATTCAAAATTTGACGTGGTAAAACCCGGCGATATTGTGGATATTGAAATTGATGCACGTGCAGCCCGCGATTTCGGAGGCCCTAATGTTGTAAAACATATTGAAAAAAATAACCTCACTATTGATGATGTAAATAAAACATTGTTCACTTTCGATACCAACCCCACCGGTTCGGACCAGAAATATGCAATGAACCAGCAGATCATCAGGTTATTTGCCAGGAAACACGGCATTAAAATATTCGATATTGATAATGGTATTGGTACACACACATTAATTTCGGAAGGTTATTCATATCCGGGATCAACATCACTTACCACCGACTCACACGCTAATATCCTAGGCGCTATCGGGTCGTTTGGGCAGGGAATGGGTGATAAAGATATAGCTGCAGCATTTCATACCGGGAAAGTTTGGTTTAAAGTTCCAAGGTCGGCAAAAATAAACCTCAATGGTAAACGGCCTGCAGGTGTTACTGCAAAAGACATTGTCCTGAATCTTCTTAACAGATTTGGAGCTAACTCACTGCTGGGTTATTCGGTTGAGATTTATGGCGAAGAGGTTGATAAATTCACTTTGGATGAAAGAATAACCATTTCTTCGATGGGTACTGAAATGGGAACTATAATTGTACTTTTTACGCCCAACAAGGAAGTGATGGATTATTGTGAGGCTGCTACCGGAAGAAAACTGGAGCCGGTTGTTGCGGATGCAGATGCTGAGTATGCCGAAATTTTTGATGTTGATTTGAGCAGTTTTGTTCCTATGGTATCTTTACCAGGCAAACCACATGATGCTGTAAATATCCTGGAAGCTAAAAAAGTGAAGATTGATTCTGCTTTTGTGGGAAGTTGTACGAATGGTAGGATGGAAGACATGCAAGCTGTTGCAAAAGTTTTGGAAGGGAAAAAAGTAGCGCCCGGGGTGGTTTTAAAAATTGTTCCTGCCACAAATGATATCTGGAATCAATGCCTTGAAAATGGATTTATGAAGATTTTTAAAAATGCAGGAGCAATGGTATCCAACGCAGGATGTGCAGGTTGTGCAGCTGGGCAAGTTGGACAAAACGGACCTGGCGAGATAACCATCAGTACCGGTAACAGGAACTTTCCTGGGAAACAGGGTAAGGGAAGTGTATATTTGGCATCTCCCGCAACTGTTGCCGCTTCTGCCGTTGCAGGTTATATTACAACCTATGATGATATTCCCGATGAACCGGCTGTTTTCGATATGGAAGAAAAGCTGGAAAGAATGGAAAAAGCTATTAATATAGAAACTCAGGCAGATAAAAAACCTTCATTTGTCGAGGGAAGGGTGTGGTACATAAAAGAAGATAATATTGATACAGATATGATTTTCCATAATCGTTATCTTACTATTACCGATATTAAAGAAATGGGGCAATATACTTTTGACAACTTAGAAGGGTATGAGGATTTTGCAAAAAAGGCAAAACCGGGTGATATTGTTATAGTGTTGAAAAATTTTGGTAGCGGAAGCTCACGCCAGCAAGCGGTGGATTGCTTTAAGTCACTGGGTGTTCAGGCGATATTAGCCGAATCCTTTGGTGCCATTTACGAAAGAAATGCCATCAATGCAGCTTTCCCGATTGTTACCTATAAATCATTGGAAGGATTGGATATTCAGGATGGTGATAAAATAAAGGTAGATTTTGAATCGGGAGAAATAACAAATCTGAAGAATGATAAATCAGTAAATGGAGAGAATTTTTCTGAAGTGCAGCTTGAGATTTATCAAAATGGAGGACTCTTTTGATATACGGGTTTAGATTTACGAAATGTTTTGGCCATCTGATTATCAGATGGCTTTTTTTATTCTAACTTTGTTAGCTCAAATACGTTAAATCTTTACAATCCGCTATAGTAAATAATGAACAGGAATTTATCTGACAGGAAATACATCATTATCGCAATATTTATTGTAGTTGGAATAATTTTTCTGTTTAGACTATTTTATCTACAGATTCTTGATCAAAGCTATATTTTATCAGCCGAAAACAATGTGCTTCATAAAAAAACAATCTATCCAAACAGAGGACTGATTTATGACCGGAATGGCGAATTGCTTGTTTATGATGAAGCTGCCTATGACCTGATGGTAATACCAAGGCAGGTTAAAAAAATAGACACTGCTGAGTTTTGCCAACTCCTTAATATCACCGATTCTGTTTTTACAGCCCGGATGAAGAAGGCGAAAAAGTATTCAAGGTACAAACCCTCAACTTTCCTTAAGCAGATCACCAAAGAGGAATATGGGTTTATTGAAGAGAAGCTGTTTAAATATCCTGGTTTTTATGTGCAGTCAAGGTCACTTAGGATGTATCCTTACCCAATAGCCGCCCATTTATTGGGTTATATCGGTGAAGTTAACAATAGCGAGATTAACAAAGACCCTTACTATAAAATGGGCGATTATATTGGTAAGAGCGGTATTGAAAAATTTTATGAGAAACAACTCCGGGGGGTGAAAGGAAGTGATATTGTCATGGTTGATGTACATAATCGTGAACAGGGAAGCTATCGGGGCGGGAGATTCGATACACCATCAGAACCAGGTGAAAATCTTTATCTGTCTATTGATGCAGATCTCCAGACATATGGAGAACAATTAATGGTCAATAAAATAGGCAGTATTGTAGCCATTGATCCCAAAACAGGTGAAATTCTTGCTTTTATCACAAGTCCAACCTATGATCCGAATTTACTGGTAGGCCGGGTCCGTGGAAAAAACTTTTCAAAACTCAACAATGATAGTCTAAAACCATTGCTTAACAGGGCAATTATGGGAAATTATCCACCGGGATCTACTTTTAAAATGGTAAATGCCCTTGTGGGTTTACAGGAAGGAGTGCTTGGAAGGCATACCTCTTATTCATGCAATGGCCCTGCAACAAGACCCATCAGATGTACACATAATCATATTTCTCCCCTTGAACTTATGGAAGCCATTGAACAGTCATGCAATCCTTATTTCTGGAATGTTTTCAGATCGATCATTAATAACCCCAGGCATAATGGAACGGTCAATGCATTCAATAGCTGGCGTGATCATTTAATCAGCATTGGATTTGGAAATAAATTCAATACCGATATCCCATTTGAACTGGGTGGGAATATACCGACATCGGATTATTATGATAGAATTTATACAATAGATCACTGGAATGCCCTAACAATACGCTCTCTTGCTATCGGGCAGGGTGAAATCCTGGTTACCCCTTTACAATTGGCAAATCTGGTTGTTGTTATAGCTAATAAAGGATTTTATTATCCGCCACATCTTGTGAAAGCCATTGGCAATGAAAATAATGTTATTGAAGAGTTCAATACAAAAAAGAACACAACCATTGAAGAGCGACATTTCGATGTGGTTCAGGAGGCGATGCTGGATGTATTTGAGGGCGCACATGGTACGGCACGTTGGGCAAAACTTGAGGGTGTAAAGATATGTGGTAAAACAGGAACGGTGCAAAATCCGCACGGTGATGACCATTCAATGTTTATAGCATTTGCACCATTTGAAGATCCGAAAATTGCTATGTCTGTAATTGTTGAGAATTCGGGTTATGGTTCAACCTGGGCTGCGCCGATTGCTTCATTGATGATTGAAGAATTTTTAAACGATACCATATCACGGAAGTACATTGAAGAAAGGATATTAAACGGAAATTTAATTTCAAAAGATTGAGAACGAGAGCAAGCATATTTCAAAATCTTGACTGGATCACCGTCCTGCTGTATCTTCTTTTGGTTTTGGCAGGATGGGTTAGTATTTATGCTGCTGTTTACAATGAAGAGAATAGAAGTATTTTGGATATGAGTCAGAATTATGGAAAACAGTTGATCTGGATTATAACTTCTATAGTACTGATATTAGTGATTCTGATTATTGATGCCAAGTTTTATTCAGCATTTTCCATTTTGCTATATTTAGTTGTAATGCTGCTGCTGATCGCTGTTTTTTTAATAGGAAAAGAAATAGCCGGTTCAAGGTCATGGTTCCAGATTGGAAGCTTTTCGTTGCAACCATCTGAGTTTGCTAAATTTGCGACATGCCTTGCACTTGCAAAGTATTTAAGTAAAATTGACCTGAAGAGTAATAAGTTTTCTACCCGGGTGATTGCTGCTTCCATTATTATTTTTCCAGCGTTACTTATATTGCTTCAACCTGACACCGGTTCGGCATTGGTTTTTGCAGCCTTAATACTTGTTCTGTTTCGCGAAGGATTATCCGGTAACCTGATTTTGCTCGGCGTTTCAGTGGCCGTTTTATTCATACTTGCATTGCTTTTAAACAGGTTCCTGTTAATCGGATTATTTGCTGTGAATGCTGTTCTTGTTTTTATTTTGTTTAAAAATCTTCGAAAGAAATGGTATTGGATCGCAGGGGTGTTTTTATTGATATCGGCTTATGTATTCAGCGTTGATTATGCATTTGAAAACATCCTTGAGCCTCATCAGAAAAAAAGGATCAATGTTCTTTTAGGAATAGAAACTGACATTCATGGTGCCGGATATAATGTTCATCAATCAAAAATTGCAATAGGTTCGGGAGGGTTCTCCGGCAAAGGATTTTTAAAGGGAACACAAACAAAATTTGATTTTGTACCTGAACAGAGCACCGATTTTATCTTTTGTACTGTTGGTGAGGAGTGGGGATTTTTAGGCAGCTTCTTTATCATTATAATTTTCCTAAGCCTGCTTACAAGAATAATTTTATTAGCTGAACGGCAACGATCAAAATTCAGTCGGCTTTATGGGTATGGTGTTGCCACTATTTTATTTTTCCATTTTGTTGTAAATATCGGAATGACCATCGGCCTTTTCCCTGTAATCGGTATTCCACTTCCTTTTATTTCCTATGGTGGTTCATCTCTCTGGGGATTTACAGTTCTGCTATTTATTTTTATTAAGCTTGATTCGGTGAGATTGGAGTTGTTATAAAAATAAAGAATTCCCACACTCTAAAGAAACAAGAGGATGTCTCAAAAGTCTACTTTCTCGCTATTAGGTCATGTTGAGCCTGTCGAAACATACTTGATTTCCAGTATTGTATACATTTCGACAAGCTCAATGTGACCTGCATTTTGGACTTTTGAGACATCCTCTTTAAATTGATAAATAATGCTGCATTCTATTCAACTTTTATCATCTTCCTTGTTTGTACACCTTCATTGGTTTTTAGTACACAGAAATATATTCCAGCAAGCAGTCCTCCTGCATTCCATTCAAATTGGTGCATCCCTGTAGGAAGCTGTTTTGAAACCAACCTTTGAATTTCCTTTCCGGTAAGATCAATTAGTGAAAGAATTATAAAACCACTTTCATTGTTGTTAAATTCAATGGTTGCTTTATCCATTACAGGATTAGGGAATATTGATAAATTATTTGCAGATGAAGAACCTATCTGATAATTTTTTATTGAAGTTTCCAAACAAGGTGTTTCATCAGCACCAATGTCCGGGAAAGTATTTGCGTATGGCCTAGCGTCATTATCTATATCATTTGTGGGGCAATAATACCAGGTTCCATCAATTTCCAGTGCATCAATTCCAGTATTAATACAAGGACTTAAACAATTATGGACATGAAAATCCCCGCTTACGGGATCAACAAATAACGGATCTTCGTTGATATTTCCGATACCGTTCCATATCCCATAAATCTCTCCCTCATCAATATTATTGTAGCTGACAATTATTGTATCAGTACCTGAGACATCGTAATAAATGTCATTATAATTCGGAGCCTGATTTTCCCAGAAAATGTTGTTGAAGATCACAGGCACATTTGTTTCGCAATATAAATTAATGCCACCACCATAATCTGAAAAATTATTGTAAAAGGTATTGTTAATAATCTGAGGATGCAAGGATGTTTTTTTATTCGTTGCATTTTGATACAATCGCAAGCCACCTCCAGAACCAGAGGCCGTATTATTTATGAATAAATTATTGGTCAACTTTAAGTTGTATGATCTCCTTGAGAGAATCCCACCTCCCTTGATGGCCGTATTTCCCTCGAACCTATTACTATCAAAAACAACAAGCGTATCCCCGACATCATTTAAGCAAACCCCGCCACCATGGCAATTAGCAGCATTTATATTTCCAAGATTACCAATAAATTCATTTCTCAATACCTGTATTTCTCCTACTGGAAATTGGTTGCATCTGAAAAGAACTCCAGTTCCCCGGCATTCAACTGCATCTGTAATATTATTATTTACTTTATTTCCAATCATAATTATTTCGGCCCGGGGATTCCAGAAAACAACTCCTCCACCACGACCATAATTGCCGGCTGTTATGGAATTGTTAGTAATATCATTGTTAACCATTTTGGTATTTTCCAATGGTGAATCAATCCAAATCCCACCACCATCGCCATTATTTTCAGCGATTACAGTATTATATTTAATTGAATTATCCAAAACCATAGCCTTTGCCCGGTTAACAGCTATTCCTCCTCCGAAGCACTTGTAACCAACAATTGAATTGTGCTGGATGAGATTATTGGCAATTAAAGTATTTATATCATAATCAGGATATTGTTCTATCTCTATGGCTCCACCATCTGCAAAGCCTGATCCGGTATTCTCACATTGGTTATATATTATTACATTATTCTCAATAATAGTGTTAATCGAAGCATATATTCCCCCTCCATAAGCCGAAACCCCATTTGTAGTTGAGGAGTTATAACTGATGTTATTATTTCTTATGATTATCCAATGATCACCATCATCTCTCTGACATCCTATACCAGCTCCTCCTGCCTTATTTTCATGGATCAGATGGTTTTCAATGATCCTGTTATTCATAATTTTAGCTCCTGCATTACTGCAAAATATACCGCCCCCTCTTCTTATATTATAGAGTGTTGAATGAACACCGGAACCACCTGTTATCGTAAACCCATTTAGGATTGAAGTAGTATCTTCATAATTGAGAAACATTACGGTAGCTGAAGTATCCGGATCGGTTGCCTGACTTCCATCCATGATGGTGTTTAAAATGTGACTGGTGTCATTATCCATTATAAATTCACTGGCAACTGTGATGGCTTTTCCCATAAACCTGATATTTTCGTAATAGGTTCCTTCTGCAACCAAAACAGTATCACCAGTAGAAGCAGCATTTATCCCTGCTTGAATGGTTGATTGGCCTTCAGGTACATGAATGATTTGAGCTGATGAAAGAAATACGAAACAACTTGAAACTAAAATGGTAAATAATTTTTTTTTCATGATAAAGTCCTCCTTTTTAGAATAAATAAATTTGTTTCTGTAAAAATAAGGCTGGAGGAATCATTTCGTTTTCTTCTTATGTCTCAATCTTTACCACAAATGTCTCATGAGTGTGAAAATCACATATCCTAAAACTCAAATGACAAATAAAATCCAAACCTCAATAACCAAATTCCAAACTGTTTAAAAAATTGGGATTTTGATTTTGAGATTTATTAAGGCTTATGTGTTGGTATGCTTTTCAGTATACTGAGATGGTGTGATACCAAATTGCTCCTGAAAACTTTTGGTGAAATACGAAAGTGTGTTGAATCCCACATCATAAGCAATTTCACTCACAGTACCACTTTTTTGGGTGAGTAGTTCAGCTGCTTTTTTTAAACGGATGGTTCGGATGAACTCTGTTGCAGATTGATTGACCAGAGCCCGGAATTTACGGTGCATTTGTTGTCGGCTCATACCTATTTTTTGTCCAATCAAAACTACATTAAAATCAGTGTCTGATAAATGGAGATTTACAATATCCAGGGCTTTTTGCAAAAACTTTTTGTCCATTTGGTTGAGTCCGGATGCAACAGATTGTAATACGGGCAGTTTATTCTCTTTCCAGAAATCGTTGGCAAATTTTTCCCTGAGTTTTTGACGTTGCAGGATCAGGTTTTTAATCCTGATCTTTAATTCTGTTGGGTCGAATGGTTTTGAAAGATAATCGTCAGCCCCTGTTTCGAGACCTTCAATTTTGCTTTCGGATGAAGCACGGGCTGTTAACAGTATGACCGGAATATGACTGGTCCGCTCATCAGTTTTCAGTTTCT
>JAIOTR010000523.1 GCA_021106665.1 Bacteroidales bacterium | reverse complement strand
TATAATCCCAGTGATCAGGTAGCTGATTCGCAGGTAATAATTTTGCATCGGACATTTCCAGAGTGAACTCACGGCACTGGTGAAAATAATTCATATAATCCTGTCTTCCGCCCCATATTGAATACCAGGCATAGCCGTTTGTAATGCCATCATCATATCCACTCATATAACCATTAGGCGAATAAGCCTGGGCAGTGTCGGCATATTCATGACAAACATATTGCCACCAATCATCATCGGCATGAAGTTGCGCCCAGGTATCCCATGGGTAGTTACAAACTTCTGTCCCGCCATGTGTATTTGCACTCATTACAAAATGATTGTTCTCAGCAAAACTCATGAAATGAATAGTTTCTGTCTGCCAGGGATTTCCATCAGGATGAGGGCCATCTTCCGGATCAGGGTAATTACGATTTAAATCTACTCCGTTTGCATTGTATCGTGTAGCGCCATATACAGAACCGTTTCCTCCGGCATAGGTTCCGTCAGGATTGGCTGCAGGATTGATCCAGATATCGAGATTATCCACCATATTTGTAACTTTTGGATCAGTACCATAATTTGATAACAAGTAATCGATCAATCTTAAAAGAAGTACAAATCCGGTTGTTTCATCACCATGCATAGTACCTGTATATAAAAATTGTGCTTCACCTTCTTCCTGTCCGATATTGTCAGAAATCCGTACAAAAAGTAATTCACGTCCTTCAATGGATTGCCCGATACTGATCACCTCGCATAATGCAGGGTAGTCTGTCTGGAATTGGTTCATCATATCAATATAAGCTTCGTAGGTTGGATAAAAATCCCAGTCCTTTATTTCTTTCAGATTAACTGAATTTTTCATTTCAGGAATAATAAGCATACTGGGAGGTGTTAAAGCTGTGTAATCATAACCTAACTCAAGAAAATCTGAGAATTCATTTTTATTGGCATAAGCAAAAATTTCATCTCCATTTATTTCATCAACCGAAATTATACTGGATAAATTAAACAACTCTTTATTATCGGAAATATTAAATTTGAAATAAAGTTCAATCCTTTCTTTAAATAAGGATGCTATAAACTCTTGTTGTGATTGGCCAATTGTGTTACTGATAAATCCTGAAACTACCAGAAAGCAAATTGATATGATTAATTTTTTCATTATTTAAATTAAATTGACACCTAATAATATTCTACACTAAATACTTTCAAATACCTGACATGAATCAATTGCAAAAGGTTGTCTTTTGAATGTTAATTTAAAAGGGAAAAAAGGAATAAAATTAGGCTTGGAAATCAAACTCGTCAATCAGGAGTTTTAACTGGTTAAAAACCGATTTGTTAACTTTCACTAGCGGGAGCCTGAGATTATTGGAACAAATCCCTAAAATATCAAGCGCTGCTTTAATGCCACTGGGGTTGCCATCGGCAAAAAGTGCTTTTATTATTTCAGTTAACCGGAAATGAATATCCCTGGCTTTGGCAAATTGTCCGTTCATTCCCATTTTTACCATGCTCGAAAATTCTTTAGGAAATGCATTGGCCACTACAGATATTACACCTTCAGCCCCAATACTTAATAATGGCAAGGTCAACATGTCGTCTCCTGATAGCACTTTAAAATCATCAGGTTTATTTTTAATGATCTCCATGATCTGTTCAAAATTTCCTGAAGCTTCTTTTATCCCGACAATATTATTGGCTTCTTCTGCTAATCTGAGTGTAGTTTCAGCAGATATATTGCCACTTGTCCTTGACGGAACATTGTACAAAAAAATGGGTAACGGGCAAGCGCCGGCAATGGTCTTAAAATGATAATAAAGTCCTTTTTGCTGTGGTTTGTTATAATAGGGCGCTACAGATAAAACAGAGTCAATGCCCTCAAATGATAAGGATTTTATACAGTTCACGACTTCCTGTGTATTATTCCCTCCTACTCCTAACATAATCGGTACACGCTTATCAACTGTTTCTACAAAAAAATTGAGAACCGCATTTTTTTCATCTTTCGATAAAGTTACTGCTTCCGACGTAGTCCCCAGGGCAAGCACAAAATCAACACCTCCTGTTATAACGTGGTTGAGCACATTTTCCAAGGCTGAAAAATCAATGGTTCCATAAGCATGAAAGGGGGTGACTACCGCGACACCTGTTCCCGTAAAGTTTGCAGACATGTTACTTACGTTTTAAGATTAGTAGATAGTGTAGTACGTGTTCAATAAAATCGTCCATTGATGAAGATTTATCCAGATTGATCATTACATCGAAATAATTTTCGTGTATTTTACTGTACCTGCCTACCTTAAGTTTCGACCTGGAAAGACCTGAAATATATTTAAGGATATATACATCCTCCATTGTAAGATCAATAAGTATATCAAATTCCTTTCGGATAAATTCTTTGAGGTAATCATTTTTTGGGCCACCATACCAGTTTAAATCCCTTAGGTTAAAATAATACCCTGAATTGGCAGCAACACAATAATTGGGGATTGATTTACGGTTAATGAATCCCAGCGCCATCACCTGACGCTGCTTGGTAGTAAGGTCTTTAACAAGTGCTTTTACCGTTCTGAATGTGGTTTGACTCGTAACATTATAAACGATGGTGATGGATTTCGCCTCGTTCAGGTTAATCAATCTTTTCTTACGCGAAAGTGTGTTTAACTTTTGTTTGAAAAAGAATTCGCCTGAGCTTTGTTTTATTTTTGTAACGATACTTGTCATGAACCTTAAAAAGAAATCAAAATTAAATCAAACTGAAGCAAAATACAACTTATTTAATTATCATGATTGACCAAACATTTTACAATCTTCCCAATATACATACGATGATAATCCTTGTAAAATTAGAAATAAAAATCAATGTAAAACATGAACAGTTAAAAAGCTATTGAAAAATTTGTTTACTTTGAATAAATTTTAATTTTCAATATGCCACGCAGGCCGATAAAAAGAATACCACGTTTTTATGGTTTAAGAATATACCTTTCTTCAACCATACTATATTACTGGCTTGTACTTCCATTTATATTGATACTGTATATTAAGTATGCTCCTGATTTAAAAGAAAGGGGAATACGGACCTTTGGAAGCGAGCAAACAATAAGTGACAGTCTGGGTATTACCGGCGACTCAATTGGCCGTGCCATAATATCATATATAGATGATGATCCTGGTAATGATACTATTTTGGAAAAAATAGTTGAAAGTGGAATTGCTGCTGCCGACTCAACCGGTGATATAAATATACTAATCAATCCAATTGAAGGAGTAACTTTTCAAACTGAACAGGGAGAAAAAACAGTAAACGAAAGCACACAGATCGGTAAGGCATTTAATTTTTTATTTAATCTGTTGCTAATTAGTTTTCTGTTGGGATTTATTTTCAATCTGCCATTCAAAAGATATTTTTCAAGGAAACGAAAAGGAAAGCCGATTTCACCGAGGTTGTTTAAATTTTGTAAACGCTTTTTACTAAAATCCCCGCTGATCAATGCAGGGTTATTAGGCATTTCTTATGTTATTGCCCATGGATTTATGCTTTATATGCTTTATTCAGAAAGCACGTTTAGTTTGGAAATGGATAAAAGCAGATTTATTAATTTCTTCTATATATCGCTAATAGCTTCTGTTTTGGCCTTATTATTTATGTATTTCTGGGAAAAACACAGGGTTCATATTAAATATATCGATCATATTTATAGCGAAGAAGAACTTAGAAAACGAATATTTAATTTGAAAGTTGGCAGGATAAGGAACAGAATGATCACTTCTGCATTAATGACAACACTACTTCCTTTGACGATTGTTATTTTGTATCTGTTTTTAAGTGTTACTTATCTCGATGATTTAAATATAGAAAAGTATTCGAACGAGCAGAGAGATATATTATTTGGAGAAATTGAACTATTTAAGGATATATTTATTGATGACGATGGAAGTTTTAATGCACCCAGTTCCATGTTCTATATCAATGCAATAAACAGTTTTGTCATGTTTATAGGTATTTATGGAAGTATCTTTATTGTTTTTATTTACATCCTGTTTTTTGTAAAATGGACAACGCAAGACATTGTACATCCGGTTAAAGAGCTTTTAATGAATATGAAAGTAACAGGCAAAGGAGAAATGAATAATTTTGGGATTGTCAGAACGAATGATGAAATTGGCGAATTAACCGAAGGCTATAACGAAATGACCCAGAAACTGGGCGAGTATATCCAGAATATTTCCAGTATGACCGATGCATACTATCGTTTTGTACCTAAGCAGTTCCTTGATTTTTTGGGTAAGGAAAGTTATGTGGATATTAAACTCGGTGACCAGGTACAGAAAGAGATGACTGTACTTTTCAGTGATATCAGATCTTTTACTGAAATTTCCGAGCAAATGACCCCCAAAGAAAATTTTGATTACATCAATTATTATCTGGGGTACATGGAGCCGGTTATCAGAAATAATAATGGATTTATTGATAAGTATATCGGTGATTCCATCATGGCGCTGTTCAGTGAAAATGCAGAAGATGCTATCAATGCTGCCATTGAAATGAGGATAAAACTTTCACAATTTAACCAGGTAATGGATCAGTTCGGTAAACCTGTTATTAGAAGCGGAATTGGTATTCATAGCGGAAGCCTGATGCTGGGAGTCGTCGGCGGAGAAGGCAGAATGGATGGAACTGTTATTTCGGATGCTGTAAATTTAACATCTCGCCTTGAGGGACTGACTAAACTATATGGTAGTTCGATTATTATCAGCCAGGATACACTCATAACATTAAATAATCCTTCACAATATAATTACAGGTTTCTTGATATTGTGAAAGTAAAAGGTAAAAGTAAAGCCGTTTATATTTTTGAAATTATTGATGGTGATTCTGACGATATCAAACAATTAAAGCTTAAAACAAAAGATAAATTTGCGGCTGGTGTGAACCAATATAAATCACAGCAGTTTAAAGAAGCATTAAAATCATTTGAAGCAGTTCATAAAGTTAATTCACATGATATTACAGCGGAACTCTATATATCCCGTTGTAAAAAATTTATAATGCATGGGGTACCGGAAGATTGGGATGGAATAGAGGCAATAACATGGGATTAAAACAATAAAAGCTGTGAAACGTTTAAATAGTATATTTTGGAAACAAAGAAATGTTGAAATATGGATTTTGAAGGTGCGAAAAAATATGTCCTGGCAAAACTAAAAAACAGATTAGATGATAACTTGCATTATCATTCTGTTGACCATACCCTTGACGTATTGGAAGCTGTAAACCGTTTGGCTGTTTTGGAAAATATTAACGGACACGAAAGGGAGTTACTTAGAGTTGGGGCATTATTTCATGATATCGGGTTTATTGAAACTTATGATGGCCATGAAAATGTCTCAAACAGAATGGCCAGGGAAATACTGCCTCAATATGGATATTTACCTGAAGATATTAATATTATCGAAGGGCTGATAAGCAGTACTGAGATACCTCAAAAGCCTTCCACACCTCTTGAACAGATTATGGCTGATGCCGACCTTGACTATCTTGGAAGGGATGACCTCTTTCTTATTGGCCAACGTTTGCAGTATGAATGGATGCTGCAAGGAAAGGTTTCAACGCTCAGGGAGTGGCATGAAAAACAACTGGAGTTTATTAAGGGTCATGAATACTTTACATCATCGGCTAAAAAACTAAGAAATAAAAGGAAGCAGGAAAATATAAAAGAGTTGGAAACTTTATTATGCATAAAAAAATAAATTCTTTCGATAATTTCCTTTAAAATTTTCTATTTTTGTCTGAAATAATCAGGCTTAATCCAAATTCAATATTATGGACGCAAAAATGAACAACATCATTCTGGTACCGACCGACTTTTCAGAAGTAACTGAAAATGCAATGAATCAGGGAATTGCAGCTGCAAAATATCTAAAATACAAACTGGCATTATTACACGTAATAGATAAAACTACAAAGTCGCAGCTCAAGAAGGATCATGAAGATACTGCTGCAATTGATCAAAAGTTAAAAACAATTGCCGATCAGGTAAAAACAGAACATGGATTAGAAGTTGATACCTACTCCAAAGAAGGGGATATTTTTAACACCATTGGTGAAGTGGCGAAAGATATAGGAGCTAATCTGATGTATCTTGGAACGCATGGAAAAGTGGGTATGCAAAAACTCACCGGTAGCTTTGCACTAAAGGTGGTGACCAGTTCACCGGTCCCTGTTGTTGTGGTACAAAAACGCCCTTTTTCCAAAGGATACAAAAAAATAATATTACCCATTACAAGTGATGCCGGTCCGTGGGAAAAAACAAAATGGGCCAGCTTTATTGCTAAAAATTTCGATGCGGAAATAAATGTTTATCAAATCGATAGCCCTAAATTGACAGAAGCTGTTAAAATCATCACCAACCATTTTGATAAGGAAGGCGTTAAATATTCAATTACAAAAACCGATGGAAGCAATTTCTCGAAAAAGATAATTGATTTTGCCACAGCCAATGTTTCGGATATGATCATGATCATGACAAACCCTGATAAGAGCTTTTCAAAGTTTATACTTGGAAGTTATGACGAAGAAATGATCTTTAACACTTCACAAATACCAGTGATGTGTATTAATCCGAGGAAATATAATTGGGAGAAGATCTTTAAAATTTAAAGAAATGTTATCTTGAAATTTATAAAACTAAGCCAGGCATTATGTCTGGCTTTTTTTGTTTGGATACAGGCATATGTTTTTAACTGGCTGAAAGAAAAAAATATTTTTTCATATTTTAACTATCTTTATCGATTGATAAAAATAATAAATATATACTGTTATCCGGTAACATGAGCAGTTAATCAGTACATTTTTTTCGAATAAAATGAGTAATTCAGCATAATGACAAACAAGATATGAAACAAAATAAAAGCACAACATATTAGCATACGATAGATTCAAAAACAATAAAATCTAATTCTTATGAAAATAAATATTTTTCTTATAATCCTAACATTTGGACTTAGTGTAAATGCCTTTAGCCAGAAAGCTTCCATTGAATTGACTTTTACTGCTGTAAATAATACGCAGTATGTATTACTCGACAGCATCTATGTTGAAAATCTTACACAGGGAGGAGATACAACACTTTATGCACCTGATACAGTGCTAACATTTGAATACAATCTGGGTGTAAATGAAATAGATTTATCAGAAAACTCTTTTTCCATTTCACAGAATTATCCAAATCCTTTTAATGTAAAAACAGAAGTTAATTTATATTTACCGGAAAAGGAATATATCAAAATCACTATTCGGGATATAATAGGCAGGGAACTGGCACGATATAACAACACATTAAACCGGGGCAATCATTCCTTTGCCTTTTATGCTGATAATGAAATGTATTACTTACTTACTGTAATAGGAAAACAATCAAGCGAAACAATTAAAATGTTAAATACAAATTGCAATACTACATTTAGAGGGAAATGTGAAATAGTTTACAATGAATATAATGACAATGTGATTGATATTAAATCTCAAAAAGCGATTAATAATTTTGTATTTAACATTGGAGATGAATTGAAATATACTGCCTATTCAGATATTTTAGAAAAATCAATCATTGATACGCCTACAGGTAACCAAACTTATACATTTCAGTATTCAATAGGGATCCCCTGTCCTGGAACGCCCACAGTAACCGACATTGACGGCAACCTTTACAACACAGTACTCATTGGCTCACAGTGTTGGCTGGCTGAAAACTTAAAAACAACAACTTATAGCAACAATACACTCATTCCAAATGTTACCGAAAACAGCAACTGGCAAAACCTGACAACCGGTGCTTATGTATGGTACGACAACGATATTTCGTGGAAAAACCTATACGGGGCACTGTATAACTGGTATGCCGTTAACGACCCAAACGGTCTTTGCCCAACAGGATGGCATGTGCCGGAGCACGATGAATGGACAGCACTAACCGATTTTATTGGGGGAACAAGTTCACCACATGGAAACGAGCTAAAATCCTGTCGGCAGGTGAATTCCCCTTTGGGTGGAGGTTGTACTACAAACGAACATCCTCGTTGGAGTCAACACGTTACTCATTATGGTACGGACAATTACGGGTTCTCAGGCCTTCCTGGCGGCAACCGTAACTACAATGGTAACTGCGCTTTCATTGGAAGCCTCGGTCTCTGGTGGTCTTCAACTGAGAACTCTTCAACAAATGCCGGGCTCCGCAACCTGTTTTACAACTTCGGCAATGTAAACGTGTACAACTACGTTAAACAAAATGGGTTTTCCGTCCGTTGCCTCCGGGATTAGTCCTGTAGAATAGCTATAAATTATTTTGTTATAACCGGTTTTTATTTTAAAACCTGTTGTTGTAAGATTTTAAAAAATAGATTAGCAAAATGGTTTAAGGATTCAGTCTGCTCAAATTTTTTGGGAGCCTTCAGATATTAACACCTGACGGGGTAGTATCCTATTTTATCATTTCAAGAAAAGCCCCCTCATCAATAATTTTAATTCCAATCTCTTTTGCTTTGGCTAATTTATTTGGACCAATATTTTCACCGGCTAACAAATAGTCTGTTTTTTTTGAAACTGATGAAACCGGTTTGCCTCCATGCTCAAGAATCATCTGTTTAATTTCTTCCCTGGAGAAATTTTCCAGCCTACCACTGGCAACAATGGTTTTGCCATTTAATTTATCAGATTTAACAACGATCTCTTCTTTCAACTCAAACTGAACTCCCTTTTCTTTCAGGCGTTCAATGATCTTCAGATTTTTTACATCAGAGAAATAGTTAATAACAGATTCTGCGATCTTCTCCCCTATTTCGTCCACAAGAATCAATTCCTCAAAAGTTACTTGTTTTAAGGCATTGATATTCCGATAATGTGCGGCCAGTTTTTTAGCAACAGTCTGCCCAACATACCTTACCCCTAAAGCGAATAGAACCCGGTCAAATGATTTCTTTTTGGAGGCTTCAACCCCATTTAAAATATTCGTTACGGTTTTCTCTTTAAAGCTTAATTTCTTTTCTTTTTTATCTTCAGTGGCTTCAATAAGTTTTTCAAGGCCGATTAATTGATCATATTCAAGGAAATATAAGTCAGATGGATTTTTCACCAGGCCATTATCATATAACATCTCTATTTTCCCCTCTCCCAAACTATCGATATCCATTGCATTCCGGCTGATAAAATGTTCTATCCTACCTTTGATCTGTGGAGGGCATCCTGTATCATTAGGACAATAATGGTTAGCTTCACCTTCTTTTCTTTTCAGAGGAGTTCCACATTCATGGCAGTGTTCTATATATTCAGTTTTTACATTGCCCTTATCTCTTTTCGTAAGGTCAACACCCACAATTTTAGGAATGATCTCTCCGCCCTTTTCGACATAAACAATATCCCCCTCCCTTACATCCAAAGCTTCGATGATATCGGCATTGTGCAAAGAAGCCCTTTTTACAGTTGTACCTGCAAGTTGAACAGGTTCAAGATTGGCAACGGGGGTTATTGCTCCTGTGCGCCCAACCTGGTAGGTTATTTTATTCAATCGTGTTGCAACCCTTTCGGCCTTATATTTATAGGCAATGGCCCAGCGCGGTGACTTGGCAGTTGATCCAAGCTCTTCCTGCTGGGCATAGTTATTTACTTTTATTACAACTCCATCAATCTCGAATGATAACTTCTCTCGTCCCTTTTCCCAGTCATGGATAAAATCCATTACTTCCTCAATCGTTGAACACTTCGCCAGGGTATGCTTAGGGAGATTGAATCCCCATTCTTTCGCTTTCATTAAGTTATCGTAATGATTATCAAAAGGGAGATTTTTACCCAGTAAAAAATAGAGGTAACAATCAAGCGGCCTTTTGGCTACCTCAGATGAATCCTGCATTTTGATACTTCCGGAAGTTGAATTCCTCGGATTTGCAAAGGGATCTTCTCCATTTTCAATCCGTTCGGCATTAAGCCTGGCAAATCCTTCTTTATGCATGAAGATTTCTCCACGAATTTCGAATTCATCAGGGAAATCACCCTTCAGTTTCAATGGAATCGATTTAATGGTTTTTATATTGGTTGTTACATCATCTCCCTGAATCCCATCGCCCCTGGTTACTGCCCTGAGAAGCATTCCTTTGATATAAGTAAGACTGATGGATGCACCATCATATTTTAATTCACATTCATATTCAACTTTCTGTTCCAGTATCTTTTTTATCCGATTTTCAAAAT
>JAIOTR010000241.1 GCA_021106665.1 Bacteroidales bacterium | reverse complement strand
GATATATGAATCAAGATAAAAAGAAAATGAAAAATTTAGCACTAATTTTAATTAGCTTAATGACTTCAGCAATATCGTTCGGACAACCAACAGGTTACTATAATGGAACCGAAGGCCTCACCGGCGACGATTTAAAAACAGCTTTAAACGAAATTATCGACGACCACGTTCAGTTTTCATACTTTGCTGCAAAAACCATTTTTAAGTTTTCAGATACTGATCCGAATAACCCTGATAATGTAATTCTTGTATATACAGGCCGGTCAGAACCTAACAACAATTATGGTATTGGTGGTAATTTTATTAACCGTGAACATGTTTGGGCAAAATCGCATGGTACTTTTGCCGATGTACCGCCTATGCACAACGATGTCCACAACCTTAAACCCGCCGATGGTTCGGTAAATGTTTCAAGGGGAAATAAAGATTTTGACAATGGCGGCCAGCAACACCCCGAAGCGACAGGATGCTATTTTACTGAATACACATGGGAAGCCCGCGATGAGGTTAAAGGAGATATTGCCCGTATTATTTTTTATATGGATGCAAGGTATGAAGGAAATAACGGCGAAAGTAACCTTACTGTTGTAGATGAGGTAAACACATCACCGGATCCAGAGCATGGCAAATTATCAACTTTGCTTGAATGGAATGAAATGGATCCTCCGGACGAATTTGAGCGTAACCGTAATAATGTAATTTTCTCGTGGCAAAAAAACCGCAACCCGTTTATTGATAATCCTGAATTTGCAAACCTTATTTGGGCCGGGCAACAAGTTTCTCCAATTTCTTTTTCAAATTTTGAAAATAGCCCGGATAATCCAATCGAAAATCAAATTGTAAACATAAACGCAACTGTTTCGAGTTCGCAAGGTGCCATTTTTGAAATAACAATACATTGGGGTTTAGATTTTGAAAATCTTACAAATACCATTAATATGGAAAATGTAAGCGGTGATGATTACACTGTTGAAATTCCCGGCCAAAACGGAGCAGAAACTGTGTATTATCAAATTGTTGCTTCTGACGGAATAAATACCGCTTCTTCCATAAATTATAATTATTATGTATCGCCGGTTTTTACAGGTGATATTACAACTATTTATGATATACAGGGACAAACTGATGTTTCTCCTTATAATGGGGAAATAGTTAGTACTACCGGTATTGTAACCGCTAATTTTGGTGAAAGCTATTTTATACAAGATGGTTATAGTGAATGGAACGGATTATTTATTTACGATGCCGGAAGGAACCCAAGTATTGGTGATAGCATTGTGTTAACCGGCCTTGTTGAAGAATATTATAATAAAACTGAGTTAAAGGAAATAAGTACCTATTATTTTATTTCGGCTGATAATAATTTACCGGAACCTGTTCTTATTGCCACTAACGATGGTAGCGAACCTTACGAATCTGTTTTGGTTACAGTAAATAATGCCGTTTGCACCGACGAGGATTATCAGGCAAATTTTTATATGTGGAAAGTAAATGATGGCTCAGGTGATATGTTGGTACACAATACATCAATATTTGTCTTTGAACCCACACTAAATGAATCATACGATATTACAGGCCCGTTAAACTATGATTTCGATGAGTGGAAAATTGAAATACGTTTTGAAAGCGATGTTTTGCCCGGAACCGACCTTATTCCGCCTGCTATTTCTGAAGTAAATGCTATAAACGAAACTGTTATAGAAGTTGTATTCTCAGAAAGTGTTGAAGAGACGAGTGCCGAAACAATCGCAAACTATTCGATAAATAACAATATTGATGTTCTGGAAGCAAGTCGGCATACACTACAAAATGCTGTTGTGTATTTGACTGTTTCGGAAATGGAAACAGGCGATTATACCATTACAATCAACAATGTTGAAGACCTGGCAGGTAATGAGATAGAAAATGGCGAAGCCGATTTTTCTTATACTACCGGTATTGGTGACCTTTTTACCGATGCTGATATTTTAATTTATCCGAATCCAACGTCTGATTGTTTTATACTCAATATCTCCCCTTTAAATAATCTTGATGAAAACCTTGTGCTATCAATAAATAATTTATCGGGACAAACTATCATTAAAAAGCATTATTCTTTACAAAAGGGAGAAAACAATTTTAAAATTAATACCTCAAATCTTGACAAAGGTTTGTACATAATTAAAATAAGTAGTGCTGGTAAAACTGGTGTGCAAAAGCTGCTTATATACTGAAACTGATTAATCACGCAGTAGCGTGACTAATCAAAGTCGAAGATATTCAACAATCTTTTTGAGATTTACAATAGAAGCGGTATTAAATAATATAAATCAACAGAATATTGATATAATACTAATTTAATTGCAAGTTGCGCTTAACAATATTATATTTGTGTATAGCAAAATTTACATCAGCAGAGGTAAAGGATGGAGTTTCAAAACTAAATGAACTCTACCGTAAGCAAAAGAATTACAAAGTTCGTGCAAGAATCCAAAGCCTCATACTTACTAAGGAGGGAAAATATAAAAAACGTATAGATTTGGCCCAACATCTGCGCATTGATTATGCTACCCTAAAACGATGGACCCAAGAGTTTATAGAATCAGGAAACATTTCATTGTCGGGTTTTGCTGGGAATGTTGCAATAGCATTTAAGTACAAAGGAAGTGATACGGAGTCAACATCCATTCAAATTGATGATGTGGTGATTACAGACT